>CAZGNQ010000022.1:0-23037 GCA_964527285.1 uncultured Hyphomicrobiales bacterium
GCGCGGATGCTCAACCCGAGCGTCAACATGTGGACTGCTGGTGAGCAGGTTGTGCGTAAGTGGATGTCACGCGAACAAGGGCCGGTTGGGCGGATCGAACAAATCGGTGACGCCGCAGGTGATCTGGCAACCTTTCTGGCCGCAGCACCGGGCGTGCTGGCGAAGGTGGAAGACATTGCGCGAGAGTTCAGCGACGTCGATCCGGTGAGCCGTGGCGCGCTGGTGCAGCGGTTCTCAGCGGCGGTTGCGCAAGGCGGTTCGGGGCTCGGCAGCGGGTCCGGCGGCTCGGCCTCCGGCGGATCACCGCTGGCAACCTTGGCACTTTGGATCGGCGCTCTGGCGCTCGCTTCCATCGCCATCGCAACGGTGTGGTGACCCGGGGCACGGACGGGCGATGTGTATCAGCAACACGTTAACTTTAACCATTTGACAGCACACCCGCAGTACATTGAATTTGTTATGTGATCCGCGATGCTTTCGACGATGGGCGGCTGGCTTTCCAGTCGGGCCCGGAAGCCATCGTGATCTGGCGCGGTTTGGAGTTGGGTGTGATGCGCGTTGTGCGTTTTCTGTCGGCGGTCGGCCTGGCAGCCGTAATGAGTGTTTCTATGCTGATGGCCGCCGGGACGGTGGCTTCGGCCAAACCCGTCCGGGTCAAAACGTCCATGGATTATCCCATGGGTGCGATCGTAATCGTAAACGACGAACGCAAGCTCTATTACATGCTCGGGAATGGACGGGCGATCCGCTATCCCGTGGCGGTCGGCAACCGCAATGAAATCTGGACCGGCAAGCACGTCGTCACAATGAAGCGCAAGAACCCGTCGTGGCGCCATCCGAACGGCGGGCGCACGGTGCCGGGCGGACCGGGCAACCCCCTCGGTGTGCGCGCGCTCTACCTGGGATGGACGCTGTGGCGCATCCACGGCACGCCGAGCACGGGCTCCATCGGCCGCGCGGTCTCGAACGGGTGCATTCGCATGTTCAACAGCGACGTGACGGACCTGTACGACCGGGTGCACATCGGCGCGCCGGTGTACGTCATTCGCTCCAAATCAACCGCGACCGCTGACATGGGCTGGGGCAAGAAGCTCATCCATCAGCGGCGCTCGCGCCGCGTCGCCAGCCGCTGACCATGCCCGCGTCCGCCGTCGCTGCGCCCTGCGGTGGAGCGACGGGCTTGCGATGGGTCGTCGCCAGAAAAGTGTCGGTCAGTACACGCGCAGCGGAAAATAACGCAGGAACAGCTCTTCCAGTCGACCGCTGCCGCGGATTTCAACGATGGCCTGGTTGAGCAGCGACTTCAGGTCGTGTCCGTCCGACGGCACTGCGATGCCAACGCCAGGGCCAAAAAACTGCGGATCAGCGAACGCGCCGCCGCGGAAATCGCAGCACGATGATGACTTGGTTCCGTGCAGCCAGAACGTCAAAGCGATGCCATCCCCGAACAGGAGGGGTATGGCGTTGTCCTTCAGCGCCTGGCGCGCGGCCGCAGGCGTATCGAACGGCCTGACGATTGTGTCGCGAAAGAATGTGCGCAGGAACGCCTCATGCGCCGTCCCTCGCACGACAGCCACCTCAGCCCCCTCCAGACCTTCAACAGTCATTTCTGTGAGCGCTGTCGCCTTGTTCGCCGCAAACCGCGCCGGCGTGAAATAGTAGGGGTCAGTGAACAGCGCGCGGGACACCGTCTCCGGCGTCTGGGCGAAGGAGGCGATCACTGCGTCCGCGCTGCCGTCGTCCAGAGCATCGAGAAGCTCACCCCACCGCCGTACTTTGATGTCGCACGTGACATCAAGCTGCAGACAGATGGCGCGCGCCACATCGACATTGAAGCCGGTCAGCACGTCGTCCTCGTCGCGATAGTGGAACGGCGGATAATCCTCCTCCGTAACGAAGCGCAATACCGTGAGCGCGCCGGCATCTTCCGGCGCCTGCGTGGGGTCTTCGGCCTCGTTGCCGGTGATCGCATCGAGCGCCGACGACTGGGCGGCGGCATTGGACACCATTGCACCGTTAAGCAACCAGCTGCCGCCGATGATCGCCATGAAAAGCATGGCTGGCTTTAGCCGGCGATAGACCGGGCCTAAACGGCGCGCGACGTCCGCTGAAATGCTGCCGAGACCAGAACGGGAGGCGTTTCGGGGATGCTTCATCGGTGCTTCGTCGTCCTCTCTCCGCAAAAGCCTGGCGCGCTGCGCGCGCAAGCGGCTGCGACCAATCGGCCATCCGCACAAGGACCGTTTGCCCACGTTGAACGCTCGACTCTATTCTCCAAAGCAACAGGCTGCGCGCATGAAAACCACCTGGCGCACGCGCCTACGCCTCGGTCGCGAAGACTTAACGCAGACGCGGTGCCCGTTCCATGGCGGAGTTGCGATCCACAGACCATCACATCGCGCCTGATGTGTCCGGGCCGGGCGGCGGGGGACCGTCGGCCACGCTCGAAGCACGCCGGCAAGGGCCAGCCGGGCCACCGCTCAAATCCGCCGGCCCAGCGTCCACGACCCACATTCCACGGGACGCCGGACAAGTGAGTGCGGCTGACGCTCACCGCACCGCCGACCCGTTGCTCGATACCGCGATCCATCGGCTGCGCCGGAAGGCACCGCACCTCAGTGCCCATAGACGCCTGACCCCCTGGCAGGCCATCACCACGATCATGATTCTCGCGGCCGGCGCGGGACTTGCGATCGGCATGCCGCACGCGGCACGTCACGCTGCGATAATGGCGCTATCGCTGCTCTTTTTCTCCCTCGCCCTTCTGCGCGTCGCCGGCATCTTTGCGCTGTGGCGGACGGCAAACAACCAAGGAGTGCAGGCGGCTCAATCGGACACCACGTTGCCCGTCTACACGGTGCTGTGTCCGCTGTTGCGCGAAGCGGCAATCGTCCCGCAACTTTTGCGCGCGCTGGAGGCGATTGATTATCCACTGGCCAGGCTCGACATCAAACTGATCGTGGAAGCCGACGATCACCATACCCATGCCGCGATCCGCCGTGAGCTCGCCGAAAGCGCTCTCGTACGCTCTGTCGATGTGGTGCAGGTGCCGCCCGCCGAGCCACGCACAAAACCCAAGGCGCTCAATTACGCACTGCAGACGGCGACCGGCCAACTGATCGTGATCTTTGACGCCGAGGACATCCCCCAACCGCCACAATTGCGGCGCGCCGCGTCCGTTTTTCTATCCGCCGAGCCCCGGCTCGCCTGTCTCCAGGCGGTGCTGTCGATCGACAACATCCGGCAGTCCTGGCTCACGCGCCAGTTCGCGATGGAGTATATGACGATATTCCGTGGCTGGCTGCCCGCGCTGGAACGTCTGGGCCTGCCCATCCCGCTGGGCGGCACATCGAACCATTTCCGGATCGAAGCCTTGCGTGCCGTCGGCGGCTGGGACCCATACAATGTCACGGAGGACGCCGACCTGGGACTCAGGCTGGCGCGTGCCGGCTACCGGACGGGTACGTTATCTTGCGCGACGTACGAAGAGGCGCCGCATACGTTCTCGGGCTGGATGAAGCAGCGAACGCGCTGGATGAAAGGCTGGCTGCAGACGTTTTTTGTCCACAACAGGACCGCGCTGCGCCTCATGCGCGAGGTCGGCCTCTGGCGTTTCACCGGGTTTCAAATCGTGATCGGCGGCGTCCTGCTCGCCGCGCTGGTCCATCCCTGGTTCTACGTCTTTGCGGGCCTCGCCTTGTGGCAGGGGACCTGGTTTTCCCCGCCTGATCCCAGCGACGTGATGGCCATGCTGGTGCTTTGGGCCGCCGCAGCCAGCTTGTTGGCCGGCTACGCCAGCGCAATTCTGTTCGGCGCAGTCGCCTGGATCACCGCAGGGCGCAGCGGCATGGCCATCCACGCTCTTTTCATCCCCGTTTACTGGCTGCTGATCTCGCTCGCGGCCTACCGCGCCATTTGGCAATTCTGCACGCAGCCGTTCCGCTGGGAAAAGACAACGCATGGCCGGGCGCAACGCGATCCGGCAGAACGCCTGCCCGTCAAGCGCCCCTCGAACGTTAGGTGTCGCTGAGCAGATCCGGACGCCGCGTCCTGGTGATCTCAAGAGCTTGTGCGCGCCGCCATTCGGCAACGCGGCCGTGGTCGCCGGAGAGCAAAACGGGCGGAACCGAACGGCCCTCCCACCACGGTGGACGGGTGTAGTGTGGGTGCTCCAGCGCCCGCCCCGCGGCATCGCCTGCCACACCTGGCTGGAAGCTCTCCTCCGCCGTTGACGCCTGCGCACCAAGCACGCCCGAACGCAGCCGGACCGCCGCATCGATGATGGCCATTGCGGCCAACTCTCCGCCGGTGAGGACAAAATCTCCGAGTGAAATTTCTTCCAGATCGCGCGCGGGTATCAGTCGCTCATCAACCCCTTCAAACCGTCCGCAGACGAGCATCGCGCCGGCGCCCAATGCAATGCCTTCCGCCTGCGCCTGTGTGAACGGACGACCACGCGGAGATAAGAGAAAGCGCGGCACGCCTGGCGGGAGACGCGGGCCCAGTGCATCAACGGCAGCGCCCATCACGTCTGCGCGCAACACCATGCCGGCACCGCCGCCATAGGGCGTGTCGTCCACATTGCGGTGCCGGCCAATGCCGTGGTCGCGGGGGTTCTCAGTCTCCAACGTCCACAGCCCATGGTCGAGCGCGCGGCCAATGAGGCTGTGCCCCAGCGGCCCGGGGAACATCTCCGGAAAAAGCGTGACGACGCCCACACACCAGGGCGGCACTGCCGACGGTGTTGGGCCCAGCTCCTTGCGCGGCTGATCCGGCGCGGTCACGGCGCATGCCCGCCGTCTGATGCGCCGTCCTCAGGCGCCTCCCCCTCTGCGGTCGCCGTCAGGTCGTCCGGTAGGAGGCCCGGAACAGGTTCGATCAGCACCTTGCCGTCGTCCATATGCACCGCCGGGACGTAATCTTGCGTGAAGGGGACGAAAAACGTCTTGCGGCCGGTCGGCGGGCGGATCTCCAGCAGGTCGCCCGCACCGAAATCCTGCACCGCCACCACCTCCCCAAGCCAGGCGCCATCGGTGCTGACAGCAACAAGGCCAATCAAATCCGTGTAATACCACTCATCGTCGTCAGGCTCCGGCAGCCGATCGGCTGGAACGCAGAGCACGATCCCCTTCAGGCCTTCGGCGGCTGTGCGATCCGCAATGCCGGCCAGCCGGGCGACCACGCCCTTCGGTCCCGGCCGCAGGGAGACAATGTCAAAGGTCCTGCCGGTGGCACGGTCCGTGAGGTCGCCAAGATTGCCGACCTCCATGGCATCGTCCGTGAATGCGCGCAGTATGACGTCACCGCGCAAGCCGTGCGCGCCGGAGATGCGGGCAATCTCCACCCACTCCGGTCCGACACCGGGTGCCGCGGTGCGCACGTCGCCGACCGCCTCCTCCGGCGCCGCGCCGGCATCGGCCCCGGCTCCCTTCGGCAAACGTGTCATCCTACGCTCCCTGAGTGTGGTCGCAGCGCGGGAGCCACATCAGCGGCCTTTCTACTCCGCCGCCGCCGCCTCGGCACCGTCACCACCTTCGGCTGCAGCCGCAGCGGCGTCCTCGGCGGCCTGACGCGCTTCTTCTTCCTTCTGGCGCTGCTCTTCCAGGCGCTCCTGCGCCTTCTTGCCCGGCAGCGCCTTCTTCGGGTTGTTCCGCTCAGGGCGCGTCATGATGCCGGCGGCGTCGAGAAAACGGAGCACGCGATCGGTCGGCTTTGCGCCGTTGGCGATCCAGTGCTTCACGCGCTCCTCAACGAATTGCACGCGTTGCTCGCTGTCCTTCGGCAGCAGCGGATTATAGGTGCCGAGCTTTTCAATGAAGCGGCCATCCCGCGGTGCGCGCTCGTCCGCCACGACGATACGGTAGAACGGGCGCTTCTTGGAGCCACCGCGAGCGAGCCGAATTTTCAGTGCCATTTTCAGTCCTTTTCTGAGGTCGATAACAGGTTGTGTGAGAAGAGCAGAAACGAAACGATCCGACTGAGACAGGTCATTCAGCCGGTGGATGACGGTAGACGGTGGCCAAGCCGCCGAAGAGTTCAGCTTCACGCTCGGGCGTGGCACCGAGTGCCTCGGCCAGGCGCGCAGACGCCACGTTGTGTCGGTCGACAAAACTGATTGCCGTGCGCCAGCCGAGCGTGCCGTAGGCGAAGTTGCGCGCCCTCAGCGCGGCCTCGCGTGCAAGGCCACGGCCGCGGAACGCCGGCAGCAGGCCCCAGCCGATTTCGGGCTCAGGCCAGCCGTGGGGATACCAGGGACCGGCATAGCCGACGAACGCGCCAGTTGATTTTTCCTCCAGCGCAAAGAAGCCGTAGCCGCGAAGATGCCAGTGCCCGATGTAGCTGGCGAGCCGGCGCCAGACCTGATCCGGCTCGGCGACACCGCCGACGAACCGGGCGCTGGCCTCATCGGCATAAAACGCGCAGAGCGGCCCGAAATCCGCTCCCTTGAAGGGGCGCAGAACAAGCCGTTCGCTCTCCAGCGTTGGCAACGCCATTTCGCCGAAGGAAGCGCCGGACACGATCGGCCCATCGCCCGGAGCATCAGGACACGAGTGCGGGGTGTGAAGCGGTGCTGGCATGGTCAACGCTTCTTTTTCTTCTTCGCACGACCAGCCTTGCTGCCTCCAGCGCCGGCGCCCGGCAGCCCGGGGAGACCGGCCATGCCGGGCGTTCCGGCACCACCACCCAAACCCGGCAGACCGGGCAGGCCACCGCCGCCGAGGCCCGGGAGACCAGGGAGCCCGCCCGGCGCGCCGCCGCCGGCCGCCATCTGCTTCTGCAGATCCGCCAGTGCGGCCGGATCCATGTCAGGCGCCCCGCCAGCCGCTCCACCAGGCATGCCGCCCATGGCGCCGCCTGGTGCGCCGCCCATGCCGAGGCCAGCCATCATCTTACCCATCATGCCCTTGTTCTTGCCGAGCATTTTCATGGTGTCCGCCATCTGGCGGTGCATCTTCAGGAGTTTGTTCACCTCCTGCACGTTGGTGCCCGATCCGGCGGCGATGCGCTTCTTGCGCGAGGCGTTGAGCATCTTGGGCTGGCGGCGCTCCTTGGGCGTCATGGAGGAGATGATCGCGCCCTGGCGCTTGACCACCTTGTTATCGAGGCCGCCTGCCGCCTCCATCTGTTTCTTCATCTTGCCGACGCCGGGCATCATGCCCATCAGACCGGCCATTCCGCCCATTTTCTCCACCTGGCGCAGTTGCTCGGCCATGTCCTCCAGGTCGAACTCGCCCTTGCGCATTTTGCGCGCCATGCGGTCCGCCTTCTCGGCGTCGAGCGTCTCGGCGGCCTTTTCCACCAGCGAGACCACATCGCCCATGCCGAGAATGCGATTGGCGATGCGCTCGGGATGAAAATCCTCCAGGGCGTCCCATTTCTCGCCCACGCCAAGCAGCTTGATGGGCTTGCCCGTGACGGCACGCATGGAAAGCGCGGCACCACCGCGGCCGTCGCCGTCCACGCGCGTCAGGACGATGCCAGAGATGCCGATCCGCTCGTCAAAGGACCGGGCCACATTCACAGCGTCCTGACCGGTCAGCGAATCAGCCACGAGCAGCGTCTCGTGGGGATTGGCCACCTCGCGGATCGCGACGCTCTCCGCCATCAGCGTCTCGTCGATGTGGATGCGCCCGGCGGTGTCGAGGATCACAACGTCATAACCGCCGAGCCGCGACGCATTCATTGCGCGCTTTGCGATATCGACGGGGTTCTGCCCTTCGACGATCGGCAGCGTATCGACGCCGGTCTGCTCGCCCAGCACCCGCAGTTGCTCCTGCGCGGCGGGGCGGCGGGTGTCGAGTGACGCCATCAGCACCTTTTTCTTGTCGCGTTCGGTCAGGCGGCGGGCGATCTTGGCCGTGGTGGTCGTCTTGCCCGAGCCCTGAAGGCCCACCATCATCACGGCCACGGGCGGGACTGCGTTGAGGTCGATCGTCTGGGCGTCTGATCCGAGCGTGCGGACCAGTTCGTCATGCACGATCTTCACGACCATCTGGCCGGGCGTGACGGAGCGGAAGACCTCGCGACCCACCGCCTCTTTCTTCACCGCCGCGATGAACCCGCGGGCCACCTCCAGTGAAACGTCAGCCTCCAAGAGCGCGCGGCGCACCTCGCGCATCGCCTCGTCGACGTCGGCTTCCGACAGCGCGCCGCGTCGGGTCAGCTTGTCAAAGACACCGGAGAGACGATCGGAGAGTGTTTCAAACATGCAGGTAACCTGATCCCAAGTTGCAGCGGCTCAGATGCCAGACCGGCTCACGGTCTCAAGCACCCGGAACCTTCATCGGCTCCCAGGGCACCATAACGTGGGTCTGATAGGAAGGCCGCGCAGTAAGCCCCGCATACCACCGCTCAACATTGGGCAGCGCCGGGCGTTCGATCGGCATCGTGAAATAGCGGAACATCAAGGCGGCCAGCGGCACGTCCCCAATGGTCAGCGTTGGGGCTGCGACGTAGGGCTGGCGCGCGAGGACGGCATCGACAATTTGCATGCGCTCACCGGCAAGCCGTGCATGCACGCTGACCAACTCCTCGTTCCGGTCAGCCGCAGTGGTGCGAACGAGTTGATGGAACATCGCTGTGATGACGCTGGGGTAGAGGGAGGTGAGCACCCAATCCATCCACTGGTCAGCCACCGCGACGCCCGCAGGATCGCCCGGCATCAGGCTGCCTTGGCCCCGCGTGCGCGCCAGATGGCGCACGATGGCGTTGCTCTCCCACAGCGTCAGCGGCCCGTCCTGCAGAACTGGGATTTGCTGGTTGGGGTTCATGGCGACAAAATCAGGATCATCTAGGCCGCCGAACGGCCCGCCGACGTCGTGGCGCACGCAATCATGGCCCAGCTCGGCAAGCACCCACAGCACCTTCTGGACGTTGACTGAGGTGGTGCGCCCCCAGACAGTGACGGCACCTGCCGCAGCTGCGTTGTCGTTCATCGTATCGTCCATCCGCGCGGCGGCCACCGGCCCATGCCGGCGCGACCATCAACAACAAAAGCGCCCGTGAGCGTTCTCGCCGACGGACGTCAATCTTGGTGCATGTTGCCCTGCATGGCAGGGAACCGCCATATGCGCGTGAGCATGACGCGCTGTCAACGCGCCCGCCGGAGAAAAGACACCCATGACTGATGCTGAAACGAGCAAAACGGCGCGCGCCAACACCGGACTGCCCGAAACCGCCATCCCCTTCGTCAAGATGAATGGCCTCGGCAATGATTTCGTCATTCTGGATGCGCGCCCGCGCCCTCTGGAGATTGGCACGGAGGCGGCACGACGCCTGGCGGACCGCACCAATGGCATCGGCTGCGATCAGCTCATCATCCTTGAGCCGGTGGACGATACCGCCCGAACGGCAGGCGCGGACGTGTTCATGCGCATCCGCAACGCCGACGGCGGCGAGGTGGACGCTTGCGGCAACGCCACGCGCTGCATCGGTTGGCTGCTGGCCAAGGCGGGCGAGGCGCAAACGCCGGTGATCGCCACCAATGCTGGCCTGCTGCGCACCACAGTCAACGGCGACGAGACCGTGAGCGTTGACATGGGCGTGCCGAAGTTCGGGTGGGAGGACATCCCCATGACCGAGCCGTTCGCCGAAACGCGCTACATTGAGTTGCATGTCGGACCGCGCGACAACCCGCAGCTTTCAGCGCCCAGCGTCGCCAACATCGGCAATCCGCACTGCATCTTCTGGGTGGACGATCTGGATGCGCACGACCTCGCCAAGGTGGGCCCGATGATCGAGCATCACCCGTACTTCCCCGAACGCGTGAACGTGTCGCTGGCGCATGTGACGGGCCCCGAGGCCCTGACATTGCGCACCTGGGAGCGTGGCGTTGGCCTGACGAAGGCGTGCGGCACAGCGGCATGTGCGGCTGCGGTGAGCGCGCACCGCAAGCGGCTGACGGGGCGGACCGTGACGGTGACCCTGCCGGGTGGTCCCCTGACGATCCACTGGCGCGACGACGACCACATCATCATGACGGGCGCCGTTGAACTGGAGGACTATGCCGCCGTCGACGCGGAGGATTTCAAGATCGGGCTCGGTTGAGCGGATTGAAGCCTGTTGTCCAGGCGCTCCTGTCATGGCTGCCCTGTCGGCGACCTGGCCACTTATTCGCTCACCCCGGCGCTCCGGCCTTGCGAGCCGTCGGGATAGTTGAGCCACCGGGCGCGCAACGCTCGGAACCGGGCGACATCGCCCTCCCACGCCCTTATGATCCGCTCAGCTGGCGTGCCGGCGCCAATGGCCTGCGCCAGCCGATCGGTGCCCGCCAGCAGCCGCATGAATTTGCGCTTGTTGATCAGGCGCGTCCCCTGCGCGCGGGCAAGGCCGTTCAAAGCAGAAAGCACATGGACGCCAAATGCCGCCGGCCGGAAAGCCCTGGGGTCGGTGATCTCCACACGCGCGCCCAGCACCGTTTGCCCCCGGAACTTTGGATTTTCAGCGCGGCCGCGCAGCGACCTTGGCCGGTAGCGTACCGGCCTGATGACCGCCCCACGGGGGGCTGCGGCCTGTGTTAATCTGTCCGCCAGCGCACCGGCGCCGCGCCAAGGCACGCCGAACTGGACGAATGGCGCCGCCGTGCCGCGCCCTTCGCTCGCCACTGTCGCCTCCAACAGCACGGTGCCAGGGTAGACCAGCGCGGCCTCAAACGTCGGCAGATTGGGGCTTGGCGGCACCCAAGCCAGACCGGTATCCGGCCACAGCATGTCCCGCCGCCAACCCTCCATCCAGACGACGCGCGGCATCTGCCCGCCCAGGTCGGGCACGAGGCCTTCACCCACGGCCATACGGGCCAGTTCACCGACGGTCATGCCGTGGACAAGCGGCGTGTCGTACATTCCGACGAACGAGCGCGCCCCGGGCTCAAGCGTGAAACCCTCCACGAGCAGGCCGCCCAACGGATTGGGCCTATCAAGCACCCACACCTCGATGCCGGCCTGCGCTGCCGCCTGCATGGCGAGCGCAAGCGTTGAGATGTAGGTGAACGCGCGGGTGCCGACGTCCTGGATATCGAAGACGAGCGCATCGAGCCCGCGCAGCATGGCGGGGGTCGGCTTACGGGTCTTGCCGTAAAGGCTGTGCACCGGGATGCCGCCGGCTCCGAGCCGCTGATCACCCACGGCACGGCCGGCGGACACATCCACGAAGAGCCCATGCTCCGGGGTGAGCACGGCCGCGACCGTGATGTCCGGCGCGGCAAGGAACACATCGAGTGTCCGCTGCCCATTGATGGTGGCAGCGGCATTGGTGATGAGCCCGATGCGCCGACCCCGCAACTCGGCAAAACCGCGATTGGCCAGCACAGCGGCGCCCACGGTCACAGGCGGCGCCCCGGCAGGTGCAGCGCGCGGGACCGCGCGGGACCCCCCCACGCCGGGCGATGCCGTCCAGCGGTCCGACGCACCGGAACGGTCCGGCACACTGGAACGCTCCGCCGCAAGGCGTTGGCTCAGCGGTCGTGGGTGACGGACGGGCAGAGCGCGCACGGTCGGGCGAGCCTCCAGGATCTGTTCAATGGGATCAGGTCTCTGCGCCAATGGCGGCTTCTGCGGCACGACCTCAACTGGCGCTGGCACCGCGACGGGCGCAGGCGCGTCGATCGTCGGCACTTCGGGATAGATGGGGGTCGGCTCAGGTGCAGGCGCGTTCACGGAGGAGCCATTGTACCAGTCGCGCGCATCTTGTTCGCCAACGGCCGTACCGGCCACAACCGCAATCCCGGTCGTGAACGCCACAACGGCGAAAATCCCAGCGCGCGCCAATCGTCCGACGACGCGGTAGCTGCTGCGACCAGCGAAAACCGGCACGCCAGTTGTCCCGAGCGCCGTCATCGCGTCTTCCCCACCTCACCGCCATCGACGCCCGTAATGATTGGCCGCCCACCTTCCATCACGATGTCCAGCTCCGTCTGCCACGTCCCGCGTGTCGTGCGCCGCTCGCCATGCTTGCGGTAGGCAAACCAGACGCGGAATTGGGCGCGGTAACGGCGCGCAGATGCATCAACAGTGGAGACCTGAACCGAATTGGGGTCCAGCACCTGGGAGTTTTCCGCATACCCGGCGATCCGCCGGCGGCGTTCAGGCAGCCAGTCATCCCGGCTGCGCATGCGGCCCGGCTTATAGCTTTGCATGAAGCGCAAATACGGCTTGAGGTGGTCGCGCACCTGGCTCTGATCCGCCGAGCGCGCCGATTGCAGGTAAGGCCCCTCGATCATGCGCCAGATGGCTGCGATGTCGGTGGATGGGGCCGGCTGCGATGACTGCCAACGATCGCGCTGGCGCTGACGCGTCCGTTCGGCCTCCTCACGGCGACGTTGCTCGGCGCGGCGCTGATCCTCGGCCTTGCGGCGGCGTTCAGCTTCGCGGGCTGCCTCATCTTCCTGGCGGCGCCGTCGCTCGGCCTCCCACTGCCGGCGCTCACGCGCAAGACGCTCGCGTTCGGCCTCCAGGCGGCTGGCCTCATCGCGTTCACGCTGCTCGCGCTGCTCGTTGTTCCGGCTTTCGTCAGCGCACGCACGGCGCTCCAGCCGCTTCATCAGGATCGCGCCGGGGCAGTAGCCATGGCTGCGGGAAAACTCCTGGTAGCCGGCGCAGGTGTTCAGTCGGTCGGCCTTGTCCACCGCGCTATCGCAATGGTCCCGCATCCATCGCCGTGCAGCGCGCACCTGTTGCGGGCATTCGCCGACGCGCTCCTCCACGAACGCTTCATAACGGCGGTAACGTCCGGACGTCTCAATCTCCGTAAAGCGTTCAACGCAAGGATCCTTTTGGGCGCCGACGGGAATGCGCACAAATGCCAGTTCGGTGCAGATGCGCTCATTGCTTCTGGCGTCGCTTGGCCACATGTCGATCCGGAACGAAATGGTCCGGCTGTCGAGCCGCTCGATGGGCGTCAGCGCAAGCGTGATGTCTGAGCTGCGGGCGCGGGCCTCGCGCTGCTTCACGGCATCGCTGAAGGCCGCGTTCGTCCCCGTGCGGGACTGGCTGATCGTGAGCAGCACCGCCGACGTCGAGACGTCAATGCGCGTGCCTTCCTGAATGGTGTCCTCGATGTCGCTCAGCAGTCGGACGTACTCACCGTCCGTCAGCCAGTCGCGTTGCTCAGCCCGAACGCCGAGCAGGAACAACGTGATGTTGCCATCCGGCTCAACGCAGTTCGTGTTGTCCTTGAAGCGGTTGACCTCAAAAATGATTTCGCTCTTCCAGGGCGCAAAGCGCTGCGCCGCCGCCGGATCGGCGGCCACCGTCGCGACGAACAAGGCCAAAACGGCCGCGGCGGGCGCGACCGGCAAGACCCGAACGCTCGCGCGCCAGAGCGCGTGGCGAGCCCACCCCCACAACAAGCTGCCGACTGTCACACGCACGCCCTCCAACCGCTGCGTCGGACCGCAAGGACATCACCGCTGATGCAGGCGTTCGCCCACCACCCCACTGGACGCGCCAGAACGGGCCCGCCTTCCGCCGCCGCCGTTCATCCGACGGCGTTCGTTCTGGCATCGACGGTCGCCACATTAAAGCCTGATTATCGACGCGATGCGCCGTGCGCGCAAAAGGCACCAGACGCCACGGGCGTCGCATTTCGCGTCGTTGTTGTTATATGTGCCGGCTGGACCCTGCCCCCGTTGCGCACCGCATCGATACGCGGGGCGATGCCAGCCGCCCGCGACCGACCAGCACCATTGCGAAGTGCGCAACAGCGCGCCGCACCACGGAGACTGCCTTGGCCTCAGCCCCTGCGAAAAGCGCGACACGTGACGCCATCGACGTCATTACGCTGGGCTGCCGGCTCAACACCTTCGAGAGCGAGGTGATGCGCCAGAACGCGGCTGCGGCAGGGATCGCCGACGCCGGGCGCCCGGTTGTGGTCGTGAACACGTGCGCAGTGACAGGCGAGGCGGTGCGCCAGGCGCGCCAGACCATCCGCCGAACCGCGCGGGACCGACCCGAGGCGCGCATCGTGGTCACAGGCTGCGCCGCGCAGATCGACCCCGACGCGTTTGCCGCGATGCCGGAGGTCGCCCACGTCATCGGCAACGATCTGAAGATGCGCCCTGAGACGTTTGGCGCCTTGGCCGCTGGTGCGCTGGAGCGGGTGGCCGTCAACGATATCATGAGCGTGCGGGAGACCGCCGGCCACCTGGAAGCAGGCTTCGGGCATCGCGCCCGCGCCTACGTGCAGGTGCAGAACGGCTGTGACCACCGCTGCACGTTTTGCATCATCCCGTTCGGGCGCGGCAATGCACGCTCGGTGCCGATGGGCGAAGTCGTCCGCCAGATTTCCACCCTGGTCGACGCGGGCCACGCGGAAGTGGTGCTCACCGGCGTCGACCTCACCTCCTACGGTGTGGATCTGCCAGGCACCCCGAAGCTGGGCGACCTGGTGGCCAAGGTGCTGAAGCTGGTGCCGGACCTGTCGCGCCTTCGGCTGTCATCGATCGATCAGGTGGAGGTTGATCCCGCCTTGATGGATGCCATCGCTGGCGATGTGCGCGTCATGCCGCACTTGCACCTGTCGCTGCAGTCGGGCGACGACATGATCCTGAAGCGCATGAAACGACGCCACCTGCGCGACGATGCGATCCGGTTCTGTCAAGATGTGCGAGCGGTGCGGCCCGATGTGGTTTTCGGCGCCGACATCATCGCAGGTTTTCCCACCGAGACGGACGCGATGTTCGCCAACACGCTCGATATCGTGACGGCGTGCGGGCTGACGTATCTGCATGTGTTCCCATTCTCACCGCGCGATGGCACACCGGCAGCGCGCATGCCGCAGGTCGACGGCCCGACGATCCGCACGCGGGCAGAACAGTTGCGGGCAACGGGGCAGGCACGCCTGGAGCGCCATCTCGACAGCCGGATCGGCAGCACGTTGCGGGTGCTGGTGGAGCGCATCGATGGGCCGCGGTGGCGCGGGCGCGCCGAAGCTTTTGAGGAAGTGGAAGGCATAGTGCCAGCCGGAACGGCATTGGCCACCGGTGATATCGTGCCTGCGCGCATCACAGGGCGCTGCGGGCGGCATCTCGCTGGCCAGCTCATTTGCGCCGGGCAGGCGGACGGCATGCCGGCCCAGCAGCGCCGCGCGCTGGCAGAGAACGTGGCAGACGTTGGTGGGGCTGGGCGCAGCGGATCGTGGCCCGATCAGACATGAGGAGCCATCGCCTTGAGCGACGGAGAGAAAAAATCGGGCGGATTGTTCTCCCGCTTTCTTGGGGGCAGCACGCCCGAAAAGGTGGACGCCACGACACCGGCCGCAGCGCCCGACGACGCGATGGCGACGGCCGACGTTGCAGGGTCGCCGCCGCCGCAGGACACGGAGACACCACCGGAAAAACGCGGGTGGCTTTCGCGCCTGACAACGGGCCTTGCCAAAACCTCGTCGCGCCTGAGCGAAGGCATCACGGCGCTTTTCACCAAGAAGAAGCTCGACGCAGCGACGCTTGAGGAACTGGAAGACCTGCTGATCCAGGCCGATCTTGGTGTCGAGACGGCATCCGAGGTGACCGATGCGCTGGCGCAGGGGCGCGTGGACCGCGAGGTGACGCCCGAAGAGGTGCGCGCGCTGCTGGCACACAAGATCACCGAGATCCTCGGCCCGGTGGCGCAACCGCTTGCCATCGATCCGGCACGCCGGCCGCACGTGATCCTGGTCGTCGGCGTGAACGGCGCCGGCAAAACAACGACAATCGGCAAGCTGGCTCAGCGCTTCCGGGGAGAAGGCAAGGCGGTGGTCCTGGCGGCCGGCGACACATTCCGCGCCGCCGCCATCGACCAACTCAAAGTGTGGGGCGAGCGCACCGGCGCGCCGGTCCACGCCCGCGAGGTGGGTGCCGATGCGGCGGGGTTGGGCTACGATGCACTGGTGGCGGCGCGCGAAGCCAACGCCGACGTGCTGCTGATGGACACGGCCGGTCGGCTGCAGAACAAGTCCGACTTGATGGGGGAACTCGCGAAGATCGTCCGCGTAATGCGAAAGGTCGACGAGACGGCGCCGCACGATGTGCTGCTGGTGCTCGATGCCACCACCGGGCAAAACGCCATGAAGCAGGTTGAGGTCTTCCGCGAGATCGCCGGCGTAACAGGTCTGGTGATGACCAAGCTGGACGGCACCGCGCGCGGCGGCATTCTCGTGGCCATATCAGCGCGCCACCGCCTGCCGGTGCATGCCATCGGTGTCGGCGAGGGGATCGACGATCTGCGGGCGTTTGCAGCAGACGACTTCGCGCGGGCCGTCGTGGGCGATGCGATGGCGGACGGTTGAACAGCGGATCACTTAGCGGAGCCGGCCGTTGGCGCCATGCCCTGCCGGCGACACGGTTGAGCGCGTTCATCCAAGAACGCGGGAGAAGAGCAATGACGGATACGACCACGCCAGGCGCGGCACGCCAGACGGAACAGTCGGGCCAGACAGAGCCGACACGGACCGAAAGCGCCAACAGTGCCAATTCCAACGCCGCGGCGCCTGATGTTCAGCGCCAGGGGCTCAAGCTCGCGCTTGAGGTCGGGCCCCTGGTCATTTTTTTCGTCATGAATGCTCAGGCCGGTATCTTTTATGCCACCGGTGCCTTCATGGTCGCGACACTCATTTCGCTCACCGCAAGCCGTATGATCTTCAAGAAGATCCCGCTGATGCCGCTGATCACAGGAATTTTCGTGATCTTTTTCGGCGCTCTGACGCTGCTTCTGCAGGATGAGACGTTCATCAAGATGAAGCCGACGATCACCAACGTGCTTTTCGGCTCGATCCTGTTGGGCTGCCTTGCCGCCAATCTTCTGGTCTGGAAGTATCTTTTTGCTGATGCATTCGCGCTCGACGATGAGGGCTGGCGAAAACTGCAGTTTCGCTGGGGTTCATTCTTCCTGTTCCTGGCCGTCTTGAACGAGATCGTCTGGCGCAATTACAGCACGGACTTCTGGGTCAACTTCAAAGTGTTCGGGCTGATGCCACTGACCATCGTTTTCAGCTTAACGCTTATTCCGGTCTTGATGAAGCACAGCCTTGAGGAGACCGATGACAGCGCCGGCGCCTAAGGGCCGCGTATGCCTCTGCCAATTTTATTCCAGAGCATATTGTCGCGGCGCGCAAGCAGGTTGGATTGTAACGAAAGTGTCATAATCCGTGCTTTCACCGCGCCTTCACGCCATGTTGCTCGATTTGTCAGCCCACCGACGCAAATTTAATCCGCAGCCGGCTTGAAGGTCTCAAGAAACGCAACAAATCGCCGACAGTTATTCATCGACAGCGCGTTTCACGTGTAGCCAGTCGAGCTGGAGGCAGAACCATGGATCATCTCAATCAGTCGCCATTGCATTTGCTGCATCGGGTCAGCCAGAGGGCATCAGACCGATTTGCAGAGTTGGTGCCTGTGCCGGATTTGACCCCGCGCCAGTTCGCGGTTCTCGCCGCCGTTGCCCACAATGAGGGCTTAAGCCAGACGGCGCTGGTCGCGGCGACAGGCATCGACCGATCCACGCTCGCCGACATCGTGCGACGGATGTTGCGAAAAGGGCTGCTGACGCGTCAGCGCACCAAGAGCGACGCCAGGGCCTACGCCATCCAACTGACGGCGGAAGGCCGTGCAACGCTCACTCGCGCCATGCCGGCCGCATCAAGCGCGGACAACGACGTGTTGGCGCCATTGGGTCTTCAGGACCGCCAGGCATTCATCGGCATGCTGCGGAAACTGGCGCTGCACGGCGACGACACCAACCCGTCGGAGTGCAACGACAACACGCGGATCGGCACAAACGGCAAGTCTGCGGTGGCGTGAGACGGTTATATGCGCGTGGTGCGCGTCTGACGTTTGCTCAAGCGCTTGATGCCGGGGCGTCGCAAATGTCAGAGCCGGGTCACGCGTGGACCCCTGCCGACAGCGAGAGACTGCAGGCCGTTCATGGAAACGCCGATCCATCGCCCACGCTTTGTTTCTGCGTTCATCTTCCGCTTCAGGTGATCCCGCCCGAAGCGGACGCCTCGCCCGGTCAGCGTTGCGCAACGCAAACTCACGATGAGCCGGACACCGTCGCCAGAACCCGCATGAAGCGCGCCTGTGCCAGCATGTCTTCCGGCGTCAGCGGCCCAACGTGCTTGTGGACGATCTCACCCTTGCCGTTCACGATGAATGTCTCAGGCACCCCGGTGAGACCGAACTCGATCGCCACCCGGCCGGTGTCATCAACGCCCACGCGGTCATAGGGGTTGCCGAGGCTGCGCAGGAATTGCAGCGCCGGCGCGGACTTGTCTTTGTAATTGATGCCAACCATGCGGACGCCGTTTTGGCGCGTCAGTGCCATCAGCAGCGGGTGCTCCACCCGGCATGGGCCGCACCAGCTCGCCCAGATGTTGATGATCGAGGGTTGACCATCGGCAAGATCACCACTCGCGAAACCGCCAATCGCATTCCCGTCGAGATCGCGCAGGCCCTCAAGCGCTGTCAGGTCAAAGTCAGGGAGTGGTTTACCCACCAATGCCGATGGGAGCACCGACGGATCGTTGCGTTGCAGGGACAGCGCAAACAATGCCGCCAATGCCAGCAGCAGCGCGAGCGGCAGCAACACCAGGACCATGCGCAGACGTGATCCGGTTGGCGTGGCGGAAGGCTCTGTCGATGAACTCATGTCGGGCAACCTCTTGGCGGACAGCGCCGTGCGGCTGACGGCGGGCGATGCGTTGCGGCGGGATCGTGGTGCCCGCTGCACGCGGGACGGCTCACGCGCAGATATGGGTGCGCAATGCGGCGGCTCCAGCCAGCGGTGCGAGCACCATCGAGACCAATGACATGGCCGCCAGCAGGGCAAAGGCGCCGCCTGCGTTGAGAAGCGGATCATTGACCGCCGCCGCAGCGCCGACACCAAAAATCACGACCGGGATGAACAGCGGCAGCACGATCAAGGTGAGTAGGAGGCCCCCGCGTTGCAGCCCCAGCGTGAGTGCTGCACCGATGGCGCCAATGGCGCTGACCGTTGGGGTGCCGACGACCAGTGCTGTGAGCAGTGGCAGCAGGGCCGACATGTCGAGCGACAGCATCAGCGCCGTCACGGGCGTTGCGATGATCAGCGGCACGACCGTGGTCAGCCAATGTGCAAGGCTCTTGGCCAGCACAACAAGCTCAAGCGGCAGCGGCCCCATCATCAGGATTTCCAGCACGCCGTCACGATGATCCTTGGCGAACAGACGATCGACGGACAGGAGCGCCGACAGCACGACGCTGATCCAGATCATGCCGGGCGCGATGGTCGCGAGGAGTTTCAGCTCAGGCCCGACGCCGAACGGCAGAACCGTAATGACAAGGCCATAAAAGCCGAGCGCAGTCCCAAGCGCGGCACCGTCACCCCCGGCGCGGCGGATTTCGCTCACCAGGAGATGCAGGAATGCCCGGCCGGGCGAGGCGGGCGACATGGCGATAGCGGACCGTGCGAGCCCCTCGCCATCTCGTGCTGGCGCCTCATCGGCTGTGTCGAGCAATGCAGCAGTCATGCCGGCGCCCCTGTTTCGCCCGCTGCCGTGATGCCTGATAAACCGCCTTCGCTGGCATCGCCAGCATCGGGCGCCATCCACGTGTCATCGTCACGATCCGCGTGCGCGCGGCCGACCTGCGCCAAATCCCAGACGCGGTCCACCGCCAGTGGCAAATCTTCATGGGTGGCGATGATGACGACCCCACCGCGGTCCGCATGCCCGCGCATCAGCGTGGAAAGGACGCCGACGTTGCGCCTGTCGAGACCCACGGTCGGCTCATCCAGCAGCCAGACGGGACGCGGACACACGAGGATGCGGGCGAGCCCGGCCCGCCGCTTCTGCCCAGCCGAAAGGTAGGCTGTTGGCACATCTTCCAGCGCAGTTAGACCCAACGTTGCGAGCGCGGCATCGATCAAATCCGCTGGATCCGCATCGCCCCGGGCCCCGCTGCCCCCCAGGAATCCAAGCCAGAACGCCAGGTTCTCGCGGACCGTTGCTTCCGGGCGCAACGCGTTGGAATGGCTGATGTAATGCGCGTATTCCGCGCGCTCGCCAGACAGCGCCTCGGCCCCCCCCCCTTCAAGGACGATGCGCCCGGCCACAGGCTCCGCCAGTCCCGCAAGCGCACGCAACAGCGTTGTCTTGCCCGCGCCGTTCGGCCCGACGAGTTTGGTCACAGCGCCGGCGTCAGCCCGCAGGCTCAGCCGCGACAGCACCGCCCGGTCCGCCCGCTCAAGGGTGATATCCTCTATGATCAGGGCCGGGGTGGGCCGGGCTGCGTCTACGGGCAAGCGTCGCTCCCTCGCGCGCGGAAGTGCGGAAGTGCTGACCCAAATGGGGCCGACCGCGCCAGTGGACGGGGGTGTGGCCCAGTCGCGGCCCAAGCTCAAGCGCGACACAAGACGCGGGACCGGCGGATGGTTCAGCCGTCGCCGCTCGCTGAAGGCATTTGGCCTGCTGTGCTGACGGTCACACGAACGTGGCCAAGCCCAACCACGTGACGGCTGCCGCGTGTGACTTAAAGCCAGTAGAGCCGCCACATGGCGTGCCTTAAGCGGGCGGTTGAGGCTGTGCTCGCGGTCGCCACCCGGCCCTGACGCGCCGCGCGAGACGCTGCACAGACACATGCCGGCGGGCCAAAGCCCGCAAGCGCCGCGCAGGGCGCGCCGGCCAGAGCCCACTGATACAGGAGGCCCCCATGTCCGCCCCAACCTCTCTCGACAGCTTCAACTGCCGCCGGACGCTGGACGTCGATGGCACGCAGTATGAGTATTTCGGCCTGCCCGAGGCTGAGGCGAACGGCCTCGCCGGCATCTCAAAGCTGCCGACATCGCTGAAGGTGCTGCTGGAGAACCTGCTGCGCCATGAGGATGGAACCACGGTCACCAAGGCGGACATCGAGGCGTTTGGAGCCTGGGCGACACAGCGCACCTCCAGCCACGAGATTGCCTACCGCCCGGCGCGCGTGCCGATGCAGGATTTCACCGGTGTGCCGGCGGTGGTGGACCTTGCAGCGATGCGCGATGCCATGCGCTCGCTCGGTGGCGATCCAACGAAGATCAACCCGCTGGTGCCGGTCGACCTCGTCATCGACCACTCCGTGATGGTCGACCATTTCGGCAATGCGACCGCATTCTCCCAGAACGTCGAGCGGGAATACCAGCGCAACCGTGAACGCTATGAATTCCTGAAGTGGGGCTCACAGGCGTTTTCGAACTTCCGTGTTGTCCCGCCCGGCACTGGCATCTGCCATCAGGTCAACCTGGAGTACCTGGCGCAGACGGTGTGGACCAGGACCGTGGAGCGCGACGGCCAGACCGTCACGCAGGCCTATCCGGACACTTGCGTGGGCACGGACAGCCACACCACCATGATCAACGGCCTCGCGGTGCTCGGCTGGGGTGTCGGCGGCATTGAGGCCGAGGCGGCCATGCTCGGCCAGCCGGTGTCGATGATCATCCCGGAGGTGATCGGTTTCCGGCTGGATGGCACTCTGCCTGAAGGCGTGACGGCGACAGATCTCGTCCTCACGGTGACGCAGATGCTGCGCGCACGCGGCGTGGTCGGCAAATTCGTTGAGTTCTTCGGGCCGGGCCTTGAGAACCTGTCGCTCGAAGACGCAGCGACAATTGCGAACATGGCGCCGGAGTACGGAGCCACCTGCGGCTTCTTCCCGGTGGATGCGGACACGCTCAACTATCTGACGGCGACGGGGCGCGACGCGGACAGCATCGCGCTGGTCGAAGCGTATGCCAAGGCACAGGGCATGTTCCGCACGGCAGACAGCGCCGAGCCGGTCTTCACCGATGTGCTGCAGCTCGACCTCGCAACCGTCGAGCCGTCCCTGGCCGGCCCCAAGCGCCCGCAGGACCGCGTGCGGCTTGCCGACGCCAAGGCGGCCTTTTCGCAGGCGCTCGACACAGAATTTGCCAAGGGTGACGACCGTGGCGCCCGCGTTGCCGTCGACGGCACGGCCTACGACATCGGCCATGGGGACGTGGTGATCGCTGCGATCACGTCGTGCACCAACACATCGAACCCGTCAGTGCTGATCGCGGCCGGCCTGGTGGCGCGCAAGGCGCGGGAAAAAGGCCTGACGTCGAAGCCGTGGGTGAAGACGTCGCTCGCGCCTGGCAGTCAGGTGGTGACGGATTATCTCGCCAAGGCCGGCCTGCAGGACGACCTCAACGCCCTCGGATTTGATCTGGTCGGCTACGGCTGCACCACCTGCATCGGCAATTCAGGGCCATTGCCCGAGGCGATTTCCGCAGCGGTGCAAAAGGGCGATCTGGTCGCCGGCTCTGTGCTCTCCGGCAACCGCAACTTCGAAGGGCGCGTGAACCCGGACGTGAAGGCCAACTACCTGGCTTCACCGCCGCTGGTTGTCGCCTACGCCATCGCCGGCAGCATGAATGTGGACCTCGCCACCGAGCCGCTGGGCCATGACCAGGATGGCAACCCGGTGATGCTCAAGGACGTCTGGCCGACGCCGACCGAAGTCGCAGACATTGTGCGCGAAGCGATCACACCGGAAATGTTTGCCACCCGCTATGGCGACGTGTTCCGCGGCGATGAGCGCTGGCAGGCCATGGGCGGCGGCTCATCGGAAATGACATACGGCTGGGACGCGACGTCCACGTATGTGCAGAACCCGCCCTACTTTGAGGACATTACGTCGGCGCCGGGCGATGTGTCCGACGTGAGCGGCGCGCGGGTCATCGGCCTGTTCAAGGATTCCATCACCACCGACCACATCTCCCCGGCCGGCTCGATCAAGGCCAGCGCACCGGCTGGCGTCTATCTCCAGGAGCGTCAGGTGCCGCCGCTGGAGTTCAACTCCTACGGTGCCCGGCGCGGCAACCACGAGGTGATGATGCGCGGCACGTTCGCCAACATTCGTATCAAGAACCAGATGGTGGCAGGTGTGGAAGGCGGCGTGACCTATCACCAGCCCTCCGGCGACGAGATGCCCATCTACGATGCGGCGATGCGCTACCAGGACGAGGGCGTTGCGCTCGTCGTCTTCGCCGGCAAGGAGTACGGCACCGGCTCCTCGCGCGACTGGGCGGCCAAGGGCAC
>CAZGNQ010000023.1:0-22798 GCA_964527285.1 uncultured Hyphomicrobiales bacterium
AAGCCCTGCCGCGGCTCCTCATTCGATACGTCCAAGGCTGCGCTGCGGAAGCGCGCAAGTAGCGCGGGCATGCGTTCGATCAACTCACGTGTTCGCGCCAGATCGAGCGTCTGCGACGCATCCTTCTCGACGGGCGCGTGCTCCAACGCATTGCGACCGGGATGGGCCACCCCGCGCACTTCGTTCTCGGCCCGCTGGATCACCTGAAACAGCTCGCGCGCACCGAGCGCTGCGGCCGAGCCCTTGATCTTGTGTAGAATTCCTGGCGCTGCGGATGCGCTCTCAGTGTCGAGAGACGCCGCCAGGCGTTGTGCCTCATCGCGACAAACGGTCTCCAACAGGCTCACAAGATGGGCGATGGAGCGGTCCGGTTGGTTGGCGATCAACTCCTGGAGGATCTCACGGTCGACGATCATGCTCTCCAGCCGCGAACCCGCCGCGTCAGCACTCCCCGTCGGCGCACCTGTATGGTGCAACGTCTCGCCTTTGGGGGTGTTGTCCGGCGCAGGCTCCTCACGCTTGTCCGCCACACTTGCACGCTCCAAATGCTTGGCCGACCGCGTCTCGATTTCCCCAGCTGGCAACGTCGGGTCGCCCGGCACGGTCAGCACCGAGGTGCCCGTGGCACGGTCAGCAAACTGGCGGAGTTTTTCATTCAGCACATGCGCCCGCAACGGCTTGGTTAAGCAGGCGTCCATGCCCGCCGCCTCGCATTCGGCAAGGTTGCCGACACTTGCATCAGCCGTCAGCCCGATGATCGGGAGGCGCGAGCGCGGACCGCTGAAGGCACGAATGGTTCGGCTGGCTTCGATGCCGTCCATCACCGGCATATTAACATCCATCAGCACGAGATCGAACCGGCGGTTGAGCACCGCCTCGGTGGCGGCCTCGCCATCGCTCACCACGACACAGCGATGGCCGAGTTGTCCCAACATGCGGCGCACCACGTCCTGATTGAGGCGATTATCTTCCGCCACAAGGATATCGAGTGGACGGTCCACCCATTGGCCAAGCCGACCCACAGGCGTGGCCGCGCCTGACACCGCATCATGCAAAAGGTCAAGCAATCGCGGCATGGCCTCCAAAGCGGTGCGCCGGTGGAGACAAATCAGCCAACCGAAGCAGTTCGGCAACAAGGAAAGGCGGCGGTGTTCTGCGTCGCTGATGGCCACCAGCGACACATCGAAATGGCGATTGCGCAGTCGCGATTGCAGGCGAAGACGAGCGACAGAAGCGACGAGATCGCGGCCATCTACAATCACAACGTTGTGCCGGTCGGGGTCGAGCGCATCGAACAGTTGGGCTTCGCAAAAGCCGTTCTGCATGGTGATCGGCACGTCGCTCAGGGCATCCAACTGTGTCGCCCAGTCAACCTGCGAACGTATGCCCGCTTCGGTGTTTGACAGGGCGGCGTTTGAGATAACCTCCTGGCGCAGGCAGACCACGTTGAGATGCTTGCGCCGCATCAGTCGTTGCTGCGCGTCGACCGGACGCAACGGCAGATCCACCCGGAAGACGCTGCCACAACCCGGCGCGCTTTCCACCGAGATGCTCGCCCCAAGCACTTCGATGAGACGCTTGACGAGCGATAGCCCTAACCCGTTTCCTGCCACCTTTCGCGCCGATAGGTGCCCCGAACGCATGAAAGGTTCGAATATTTTATCCCGGTCCTCCGGCTCGATGCCCGGCCCCGTGTCGGTGACCTCCAGCCGGAGGCAACACGCCGTGCCCTCTTTTTGAACGATACGCGCAGCCAGGTGCACATATCCACGTTCCGTAAACTTAACGGCGTTGCCGACCAGATTGAGCAGAACCTTCTGCACCTTCTTTCGGTCCGTCATGACGTGGCAGGCCTCCAGATCATGGACGGTAAAGCTCACCTCCAGATCCTTCTCCGCTGCTGCGACGGCAAAGCTGCTCTCCACCTCATGGAGCAGCGCGATCAGGTTCACTTCCTCGCACTCAACATCCATCGACCCGCGCTGGATTTGCGTGAAATCGAGAACATTATCGACCTGACACAACAACGACGACGCCGCCGATTTGATGGAGGAAATCATGGTCTGGACTTCGCGGTCCAGGCCACGGGCCGGCAGCAGATCAGCGATGGCGACGATCGCATTGAGCGGGGTGCGCAGTTCGTGGCTGACGGAGGCAATGAACATGGCCTGCGCCTGGTTGGCCTGCTCGGCGGCAACCCTGGCCTGATGTAACGTCTGTATGAGGCGGGTGACGTAAAGCGGCAGCAAAAACAAACCGAGCCACAGGCCTGCGCCGAGATATCCTCCAGCGTTCCAGATCGGTGAGAACAGGACAACGATGCCAAACCCGATGAGCGAGGCGGCCGTTGCAATGAGGAGATAAACCACACTGAAGCGCAGCCCGTTGCCCATGATCACCCAGAGGTAGATCGGATAAAGGACAGCCAGCGGATCTCCCCCCACAAACAGCGTGACGGAGAGAATGGACACATCGGCGATGATGCTTGTCACGCGACGTGGCCATGCCGGAGAGGGGCGCTGGGCAAACCACACAACCGCGCCGATCGCATAGAGCGTGAAGACCCCCATGATCCAGAGCACGACATCCGGTGCCGCGTAGGTCTCATAGGTGGAGATGTAATAGGCCCAAAGCAGAACCGTAATCACGAGACGGTTCACGTGCATGCCAAGCTCGGTGCCGACAACGTCGGGGTCTTTCGCCATGGGGTCCTCTCGGTCGTCCATGGCGCAAGAAAGGCGGTCAGCAGTGAATCAAGGCTTACTTGTGGCTGCTTTCTTCCCGCTACACGTGCAGATGACTGGGGGTTTCGAGTGGCATGATGAAAGGCCGTTGAAACGAACCGATAGACATTGAGAAAAACTCATGGCGCGTGCAGGGCGCGCGCGGCCGCCAATCTCATGTTCCGGTTCTGGTCATCCAGCTCAGATCTTAAAGCCCGACAGGCGCTCATATATGGGCCGCGCACAATCCGCGAAGCGCTGGTGCGGAACCGGCAGCTCCGGGTTCGGTTGCGCATTCTCTGGCGGCGCGAACCCCGTCGACTGCCAAACCGCGCCATACCAATGCTTTGCCCAGATGCCATCGGCCGGGTGCGGGCCGGCGGGCCAGTGCAGCATGCGCGGTGTGAAATCAATATTGAGTGCGGCGCAGAGCTTGCGCAGCGTCAACTCAGGCGCTGCCCGCACATCTGACGCGTCGATCACCGGGGGCGCGGCGCCGTTTTCATCACAGACGCGATCGAAAATCGTTGCCTGCGCCTCAAAGCCGATGTCGGCGAGAGAAACGTCCTCGCGCTTGACGTGATAGGACGCCAGCACGCGCTCCGGCGCACGGATCAGAAAGGCGTGGCGCACCTGCGCGCACCAGCCCAGATCAAATGCATCGAGCATGTGGTGCGTCATGTGTTTTTGGTAATAGACCCGTGGCGGCGGGCCGGTGTGCCCGAGGGGTGCGGCGCCGGCCAGAGCGCGCGCCACCGCATCAGGGTCCGCCGTGTGCGCGGCGAGGACCTCGTTACGCATGGGGTGGTCGATGCCCGTGGCTTGCAGGTAGGCCGCGTAGAACGGCTCATCCCAAACAGCGCAGTCGCCACGGCTGGCGAAACTGCGCATCATGGCGGTTGAGAGGTTGCGCGGGCCGGACCACATCGCAATCCGGACAGGCTGTTGAGCCGTGCGTGCTGTCATGCCGTCCGTCGCCTGCAATTGTGCCTCCGAAGACTGCCGGGCGCTGCGTCTTGGTCGCCCGATGCTTGCCGCCCATGTCCACCAGCTCGTTCCCGCCGCCCTTTCAGGCCGCCACATGCGATCGGTCAGGCTTGGATCGCCGCGTCGTCAGGGAACTCAAGGTGGCGCTCGATCATCCGGGCGTAGGCCAGTTGCAGAGCGCTGGTGACCGGCCCAGGCAGCGGCGGCTCCACACCCGGCTCAGCCAACACGTCGCCAAGCCGGCGCCCGTCAACGCGCGCCACGGGGCTGAGGCCGGCGAATGTGCCGGTCACAAACGCCTCCTCAGCGCCGTAGACGTCCGTCAGCGAGAAATTCTTTTCGCGCACCACAATACCCTCATCCCGGGCGCAGGCGATCACGTTGCCGCGCGTGATCCCGCCGAGACAATAATCTCCGCTGGAGGTCCAAAGCTCACCTTGCCGGACGATGAAGAAGTGGGTCGAGTTGCAGGTGGCGACGAAACCCTGCGGGTCCAGCATCAGGGCTTCGTCGGCGCCCGCCTTGGTGGCCTGAATGCAGGCCTGGATGCAGTTGAGCTTGGAATGGGAGTTGAGTTTCTGGTCTTGCTGGTCAGGTCCGGTCCGCCGGATGGCGGATGTGAAAAGCGACAGACCCGCACCGGGCGGCCTCGCCGCCTTATGCTCCGCGATGATCACGATGGTCGCCGGCGTGATGGTGACGCGGGGATCCTGATAGGGCGTGGCTTTGACGCCGCGCGTCACCATCAGGCGGATGTGGACGCCGTCATCCATGCCGTTTGCAGCAACGACTTCAAAAATGCGCGCCTTAAGCGCGGTTGGCGTCAGGCCGATCTGGAAATCAAGCGTGCGGGCCCCCTCATAAAGGCGGCGCAAATGCGCTGTCAGGAAGGCGATGCCGCCGCGGTAGAGGCGCAATCCCTCCCAGACCCCATCCCCCAACACGAACCCTGAATCGAGCACCGACACGGTCGCCTCGGCGCGTGGCACCAGCGTCCCATTGACGCTGATCAGCACCTGCGCGTTGCGGGCGTCATCTTCATACGTGTGGGCGCCGTAAGCCATATGCCAAATCCAAAAGCACAATGCCGCGCGTCGTGCGTTCGTCCAACCACAAGCAAGCGCCGCGCTGACTGCGCCGCCGCCCAACACTGAGGTTATTGCAGGCGCATGGCAATGCCATCCCACAGCCGCCCCTCCGATCGCGGCACAACGTCGACCGGCGTTGGCGACGACGCAACGTCCGAAGCGGTCAGCCGCCCCCGCCGCATCGCGGTTGCGCTAACCTATGGCGCGCTGTGCCACGGGCTCTTTGCGCTCGGGGCGGGCGCGATGGTCGTGATGATGGCTCTTGGCATGACGGCCACGTTCGGCCGGCTGGAGGGCCTTGTCGCCTGGATGGCCAACGCTCTTTTGCTGGCGCAATTCCCGATCGGGCATTCACTGTTGCTGTCCAAACATGGTCGCGGCCTGCTCAAGCGATTGGCACCAGCACCACTCGCGGGCGATCTCGCACCAAGCACCTACGTGATTGTCGCCTCGCTGCAGTTGCTCGCACTGTTCACGCTGTGGAGCCCTTCCGGCATTGTGTGGTGGCAGGCTCAGGGCACGGTGCTGTGGGTGATGCTGGCGCTCTATGGCCTGAGCTGGCTGCTGCTCGCCAAGTCGATACTTGACGCTGGCTGGGGGCTGCAGAGTGGCCTCATCGGCTGGTGGGCCGTGCTCTTCGGGCGCAAACCGGTCTTCCCGGACATGCCCACCAGCGGTCTGTTCGCGATCGTGCGTCAGCCCATCTACGTCTCGTTCGCGCTCACCACGTGGCTGGTGCCCACCTGGACGCCCGACCAACTCGTCGTGGCCATCACGTTCACCGCCTATTGTGTGATCGGCCCGCTCTTCAAGGAAGCGCGCTTCCGCAAGATGTTCGGCGCCCGGTTCGACGCCTATGCACGCGCGGTGCCCTACTGGGTGCCCGGCGCGAAGTGACGCGCGCCCGCCGGATCGCGGCGCCTGAAGTCAACGAGCGACATCGCCTCAACGACGGGACACCGTCCCCCGACGCGCAAGGAACACACCATGGCCGCCACTGACACGCGCTCCACCTCACGCCGCGAGCGCACGCCGGGCGCCAACGACCTGTCGATCTACTCATCGTTTGCCAACACCTGGTGGGACGGCAACACGCGTTGGCTGCGAACACTGCACAACATGGTGCCCGCGCGCATGCGCTATTTCGAGCGCTTCGTGGGCACATGGCAGGGGCGGGACGTGCTGGATCTGGGATGCGGCGGCGGCTTCATGTCGGAAGCGCTCGCCAAGTGCGGCGCCAGGGTTGTCGGCGTTGATCCAAGTGCAGAGGCCATCGCGGCCGCGCGTGAGCATGCCGCGCGTGGCGAACTCACAATCGACTACCGTGTGGGCGTTGGGGAGACACTGGATGCGGCGGACAGCACCTTCGACGCGGTTGTCTGCGTCGATGTGCTTGAGCATGTCGACGACCTCCAGGCCGTGCTGGACACAGTGGGCCGGGTGCTGAAGCCCGGTGGCTGGTTCTGCTTTGACACCATCAACCGCAATCCAGCCGCCACCGCCGTCGTCATTTGGGGCGCTGAGCGCGTTCTCAGGCTGCTGCCCCGCGGCACGCACGACCCGAAGATGTTCATCAAGCCGGCGGAACTTGAAGAAGCGCTCTCCCGGCGCGGTTTCACTGACATCGCGTGCGCCGGCCTTGGCCCGACCGGTCTCGATAGGAAGCTCGATTTCACGTTCGGGCGCACACCCGTCACGATGATCCAATACATGGGCGTGGCGCGCAAATCCGACTGAATGCAGTTCTAACGTTTGACCGGCGTGTACGGGCTTAAGAAGCGTTCGCGCCGCAACGGACCGCTCGCGCCGTCGATACTGGTCTGGCTGGCGATCACGCGTTAGTCTTGTACGCATCAGTCTGGCCCGCGTTAAGCGGTACGCCGGTCCGTCGTGTGGGCTCCTTTCGCTGAAGGGTGCGATAGGCTGAACCCCCATGGCGCACTTACGCGCCACAGAAAGCACCGCCACGCCCACAAGGTGGATCCATGTCGCTTGCCCTGCGCAGCAATCTCAAGAACCTGGAAACAACGACCCAGGTGACGCTGGCCATTCTGGCCTTGGCCAGCGGCGTCTACACGTACCTGGGCGTGCGTGGCCTCCTGCAGGGGGTCGGGCCGATCGTGTTTTTCGGTGCGCTCGTCTACTCCGTCGCAGTGTCCGTTGGCATCTATGCCTTCTGGACGTACCTCATGAAGTTCATGCCGCACGTGAACCGCTGGCGCGACCGTTCGGGCTTGTTCGTCGCAATGATGCTCGGCAGCGCGATGATCATCGCCATGTCGTCCTGGTTGAATGCCGCGGCGCTTGCCGGCGGCGCAGCGCTCGAACAGCATCTGGCCAACACGACGGAGGATTATCAGCAGCGGCTCGACAAGGCGCACAGCAACGCCTTGGCGGCCCAAAGCCTGCTGCCGGACATCGAACTGGCGGCTGAACGTTTCCGCCGTCTGGCGAGCGAGGAGCAGGCGTCAGGCACACTCACGGGCACGTCGGGCAGCGGAACCGTCGTGCAGTTGCTGCGCCAGATGTCGGGCCAACTGCGACGACTGGCGGAGCAGGTGCGCGAGAGCCGGGAGCAGGTCGACAGCCTGTTTGAGCAGGGCACGCGCCACCTGGGCCAGATGCGCCGGGTGGTGTCGTCATCGGGACCACTGGAAAGCCGCAATGCCGCCTTCGCCGACGAAGCGGTGACGCTGGCGGGTGTGATTGCATCACTCCAGCAGACCAGCATCGCGCCTTCGGTGAAGCGCGCCGCCGAGGATCTGACATCGACGTTCGTGGCGCCTGTGGCCGATGGCGGCACGCAAGACCTGGTGGCCCGTCAGAATGCGGTGGTGAACCGGGTCGAACAGGCGATCCGCGCCCAGGCCCGGGCCCTGTCCCGCGCGGCCGATGAGATCCTGGCGCGCGATCCGGTGAAGCCGTTGCGGTTCACGCCGCTTTCAACACCTGAAGCCGTGCTGCGCTATGCGGAGGACTTCCTGCCCAGTTGGGCGGGCGCCATTTCCATTGATCTGATGCCGGCCGTGCTGATCCTCATTCTGTCCGGCGTGCACGCCGCCATCCGCCGCAACGAAGGCACCGAGCTCGACGAGAATTCCGTCACGGCAGCGGAGATGATGCGCGCCATGCGGCTCTATCACGTCCTTCGCGAAGAGGACCGGGCGCTGACCGCCGCAGAGGACGTGCTGGCGGCGGCGGGTCGCCAGATCATTTCAAGCGGTGACGATCAACCGGTGGGGCACGCAGCACCCGCAGACGGCATGCCCAGTGAGCAGCGTGCGGCAGAGGCGCACGTTGCGCCGCCGGCACCATACGCACCGTCCGAAGGCACGCAGGCCGCCTCCGGCCCGCCGGTGGTTCGTGACCCTGAGATGAGCACCCGCACGATCGCCGCACGCAGCGGATCGGACATCACCGCGGGCGACACGACCCGCCCGGACATCGGCAATGGTGCACGCGCCGGGGGAACAAAAGGCCGGTCAGCGGCGTGAGCGCGGGCCGAAAACACCGCGGGCAGCAAACTTGAACGTGGACAAGCGTGCATGCCCCTCGCGCGCGTCACACCTTGACTGCCCTTCCACCGGAGCACCATTGCCAATGAGCGTGCAAGGCGCACGGGACCGATCACCACCGTCCGCAAACGACTTCGGCACATTGTCGGCGTTGAAGCGACTGCGCGGCGCCCAGGCGGCGCTAGAGCTTGTCGCGGCCCGTTCACGCGCCAACGCCGCTGACCTGCCCGAGACGTCACGCGCAGGTTTTCGCGATGATCGCCTCCTCATCGGTATTCTCGTTTCACTGATCCTGGGCGCAGGCTACATCCTGTGGCTGGACCTGCGCCAATTGATGGACACGGTCGCGGAGCCCTGGGGCCCCGGCATTGAGCGCACCAACCCGCTGCCCATGACGCCGCCGGGCGACACGGATCAGGTGCGGCCCTATCTGCCGCGTGCCCGACCGGTGTTGCGGACGGGCCGGCCGGACGTGACACTGGTGCGATTGCCCGGTTACATCGAGCCGCCGGGCGAGGCCGCTCTATCCAAACGCATGGTTTTCAAACGTGGGCAGGACGGCGCCGCGAGCGCTGTCGGGCGGATCGAGCCGGGCACGGCCGGCGAACTGGAGCGGTTTCTGCTGGCCCAGGGCGATGAGCTTAAAACGCTGGTTCTGCATTCACCTGGCGGATCGGTGCGCGACGCGATTGCCATGGCGCGGATGATCCGATCCGCTGACCTGGAGACGAGGGTGCCTGAGAACGGCTACTGCGCCTCATCGTGTCCGCTGGCATTTTCAGGCGGCATCATGCGATCAGCGGAGCCGCCGGTGTGGATTGGCGGCCACCAGGTCGCGACCGTGCGCGGGGAAGTGGGGACACTGCAGCAGGGCATCGCCAGCGCCCAGGACGTAAGCGCGCGGTGCCAGCAGCTTTTGATCGATATGGGCGTCGACCCCAAGGTCTGGATTTTTGCGATGCAGACGCCGCACAGCCAGCTCCACGTGTTTACGCGCAAGCAATTGGAAGAGCTGAAAGTTGTAACGGAGAGCTTGCCGGACCGGGGCGGTGAGGGCAGCGAAGAACGCCGACGCTCATGATGGAGCATGCCCTCAAAGCCGATCGCAGGCCGCGAGGGCGGCCGCTGCCAGCGACGGCCGGCAGTCCTCATCGTTTGCGCAGTAGGTGCGGGTGGCAAACTGATAGGTGACGACACCCGGTCCGTTGGGGCACGGCACCGTCATGCGCACCGTGCCCGATGCCCGATCCACCTCAATGCGGTCGATCATCACCATGCCTTCGTTGCGCAGCGGGCGCGGCGCGGACGTCTCCAGCGTGTCATCGGGGAGCCGCTGCACCGGCGCGGCAGCAGCAGTAACATCGGACGGCATATCCGACGGCATGGCGGCCATTGGCGCAGACACCAGACTTGCGCCGAGCACACCGAAGACGGCGACATGTTTCATCGGGCGTTCCGTTTCCCAAGAGGTTGGGTTCTGGAACGCGCAACGGCCGCACCAGTCTGGCACGGCCGCTCACACAATCTTCGGATATGGTTTGCGCCACTGCTCCGGCGCGTATGGGCAAAGAGTCTGGGTCCGGGTCTGGGCAGACCAATCAGAGAAGGGCAAGCGGCCCGCCCGTCAAACGGCGGCATCGACAACCGCGGTATAGCGGTCAGAAGCGGTGTTTGATCCGCCCCTTGATCGTGATGTCCGACGCGTCGTCCTCAGGCGCCTGGCCCACCAGCGGATCCTGCAATTCGAATGTCTCGCCTTGGTCGGCCGCGCCGTACAGCAGCTCCAACCCGAAGTCCACCTTGGGCAGCGTCCCCAATGTGCCAAGGCCGGGGATTGAGACCGACGTCCCGGTTTCCTCGCCAGCGCCAGTGGCGGCGCCATCCGGCACAAGCTCATATGGCGTGGTCGCAAGCGGCGCGTCGCTCACGTCACCAGTACCACCGCTGTCAGAAAGGGCGGGTGCTCCCGACGGGCCCCCGACCTCCTGGAATGCCGCTGCGCTCGTTGCGGTCATCACCACCGCGAAAGCGCTGACCATGATCAGCCGTATCATCACTTACCCCACCTTGCTCCTGACAGGTTAGGAGCAGCCCCGCATTTGTCTACGGGCAGGATCGGCGAATGCCGTTAATTGCGCGTCAAATGCTGACTTAGCGGCACGCATTGCGTTTGGCTGTGCCCCGCGCGCAACAAAAGCGCGATGTTATGCACAGGTCATCCGCATACGCCTGGGTACAACGCCCGGTGCGGCGACAAACACCCTCAGGCTTCGACCAACAGTTTCAGCAATGGACACCGCAGACAAAAAAAAGGGCGCCGTGCGGCGCCCTTTTCCTTTCCATGTGAGATCGATCAGAAGCGGACGCGCATGCCAGCGGTCACGTAATCGAATTCAACATCGAGGTCCTGAGCTGCATTACCGCCAAACGCCGCAGCGTCGGCCTCAGCCTCAAGACGGTTGTAGGACAAGTAGATCGAAGCGCCACCAAGGCTGTCGATGTTCTGCGACAGGCCGATGCCATAGACCTGGGTCTCGATCGCGTCACCACCGCTCGCAGCAGCATTCGCCTCGGTCGAAAGAACGTCCTGAGCGATGTAAACGGCGCCACCATCCGTCTTGATGTACTGGATCGTGACGTCCGTCGTGCCGAGCGAAAACGCACGGAACGTTGCACCCGTCGCAAGCCACCAGTTCGTAGCTGAACGATCAGCCGTCAAAGCGTTCGCGTCGTTCGTGAGGATGCCAGCACCAGACGCAGCAGCCACGTTGGCGAGATCATCGTCAGAATTGAAGTCGTTCTGAACCCAACCACCCTGGAAGTGCAGGCCAGACGGAACATGGAAGAAGGCGATGGAGAAACCGTACGTCTCCTCGTAGTCCCGGTCGCCGTTGCCGTCATCGTCGTCCCAAAGGTAAGCGGCAGCAGCGGCCACGCGCAGACCGTTGAACTCGTTCGAGTAGCGCAGAGCGACGTCGGCTTCGTCGTCCTCACCCCAAGACGTGCTGACGGTGAAGCCGGCAAACGTCGGCGAGTCGTAACGTACGCGGTTGCGACGTGACGGGTCGAAGTCCGAGCTGATTGAGAAAATCGTTGAGCCGACGATGTTGTTGCCGGCGTTCAGCCGCCCGACGTAGTTGTTCGTGTTCGTGTTGAAAACGGAGAAGCCACCGATGTTGGTCGTTGCCAAGCCGTAGCCAACGGACGCCAGAGCGGAGCCGGAGAATGACACCTCGGCAAAGCCGTCGGAGGCCTGAGAGCCCTGACCAACCGAAACCGTACCAAAGTCACCGGAAACGAACCACTCAGCGCGGCGCAGGTTGATGTCCTCACCATCGTCGCCGTCATTTTCAGAGACGTCGCCGCCTCCCGCGCTTTCCAGGTCAAATTCGATCTGACCGCCGACCGTCACGCCAGGCACCGCCGTGCCTTCGAAGCGCAGGTTGATACGCGTCGAGGATTCGTCGTTGTCGATGACGTAGATATCGTCCTCTTCGCCGTTGTCCCAGAACAGCAGGGCCGAGTTGACCTGGCCGCTCAGCACCAGACGCATCTGGCGGCGACGGTGACGAACCGCAGTCGCTTCGAGCTCAGCCACACGCTCTTCGAGGTCAGCGCAGCAATCACCACCAAGGTCGGCAGCCTGTGCCGGCGTCAATGCAGCGCCCCCGACGAACATGCTGGCAGCCGCTGCGATGGCGAGGCGACTAGACGTTCGCTTAAGTCCCCCAATCATATCCATCTCCACATCTTGTTTCGTTCCAAGGGCAGACGTGAGGGACACGACTGCCCGTTGAGCGCGGTCCAGGCCCAACGGGTCTCTGGTGCGCAACGGTACGCAACACGGGGTACGCTACTCTGATGACTGGGAACGCGAACGTGCGTGCAGATGAGACCTGGTCCCGGAGAGGGTTTTCCCTCTGTTGCCCGCTTGGTGACCAAGATCGGGCCCTGACAATGGGCAGGCTACTCATACCGGTCGAACCGGCTGGCACGACGTAACTTGATGAAGCGAGTTAGGACGGGGGCCTGAGTCGAGTAAAGCCAACCCAAGGTGGCGTTTCCTCAATGGGGCGGGTATGTTGCACAAGCGCCACGTGGTTGAGTCCGGCACGCCATAGCTTCGGCCAGGCTGTCAGCGCTCCCACCTAGCCCATGAAGCCGCCACGGAGGCCGCACAATAGGGCCTGACGATGGTTCATTAGACCGTCGTGGCGTTCAAATCGTGAGCCGCGCCCCTCACGTCGCAGATTGAAGCTCAACGCACGGCGCGTGCCCTGCCCGAGAAGAACTGAGAAGCGACAACCTGCGCAACGCGCTCGATCTGCTTGGCGACTATCGGACGCCGTTGGTGCCTTGCTCGCCGCGCCCAACTGTAAATTAGCACCCCGCCCCCGGGGCCATCACCGCAAACCACGCAAATCGCCAAATGATGATAGTTCATGCGCGCAGTGTGGTCACCCGCTTGGCCAGCGTCTTTCCACACAGCCACCTCAAGGCCTTGATGCGCTTTGCCGATCAGCGCCCACTTGCTTTGTTTTTCGGATCGCGAAAGGGCGCGCAGCGCATCGCCGACGATCATTGCGTGTGCGTCGGCCACCACGAGATGGCCAAGGTCGCGCCGTGACGGAAGGCGGTCATATCAAAAAAAGAGAGGGGGCCGCGAGCGCCCCCCTCTCCACATTAACAGGCAAGTGCGATCCGATTAGAAGCGGACGCGCATACCAGCCGTGACGTAATCGATCTCCTGCTCGAAGTCCTGGTCGTCCGTGCCACCGAATGCAGCAGCATCGGCTTCAGCTTCAAGACGGTTGTAGGACAGGTAGATCGAAGCGCCGCCGAGGCTGTCGATGTTCTGCGACAGACCGATGCCGTAGACTTGCGTCTCAACAGCGTCACCGCCGAGAGCAGCAGCGTTCGCATCCGTCGAGATGGTGTCAACGCCGTTGTAGACGCTGGCGCCTTCAGTCTCGATGTACTGGATCGTCACGTCCGTCGTGCCGAGCGAGAATGCACGGAACGTCACGCCAGTCGCGACCCACCAGTTGCGGCCAGAGCGGTCAGCGTCCTGCGGGAAGCCAGCGCCGTTCGTCAGGTCGTCGTCAGAGTTGAAGTCGTTCTGGACGTAGCCACCCTGCAGGTGGATGCCCGACGGGACGTGGAAGAATGCGATCGAACCACCGTACGTCTCCTGGTAGTCCTGATCGCCGTCGCCGTCGTCGTCGTCCCACAGGTAAGCAGCAGCGGCTGCAACGCGCAGGCCGTTGAACTCGTTGGCGTAGCGCAGAGCAACGTCAGCTTCGTCGTCCTCACCCCAAGACGTGCTGACCGTGAAGCCGGCGAACGTCGGGGAGTCGTAGCGGACGCGGTTGCGGCGCGACGGGTCGAAGTCAGAGCTGATCTCGAACACAGAAGCGTTCGTGTAGTTGCCCGTGACCTCGTTGAAAACGTCGAAGCCACCGATGTTCGTCGTGGCCAGGCCGTAACCAACTGAACCCAGAGCCGAACCGGAGAAGGAAACTTCAGCGAAGCCGTCAGAAGCTTGCGAGCCCTGACCCAGCGTCACCGTACCGAAGTCACCCTGCACGAACCACTCAGCGCGGCGCAGGTTGATGTCTTCACCGTCGTCGCCGTCGTTGACGTTCACGTCACCGCCGCCAGCAGCTTCCAGATCGAATTCGATCTGACCGCCAACCGTCACGCCCGGCACTGCCGTGCCCGTGAAGCGCAGGTTGATACGCGTGGACGACTCGTCGTTGTCGATAACGTAGATGTCGCTCTCTTCACCGTTGTCCCAGAACAGCAGTGCAGAGTTCACCTGGCCGGAAAGAACCAGACGCATCTGGCGGCGACGGTGACGAACCGCCGTAGCTTCCAGCTCAGCAACGCGCTCTTCCAGGTCGGCGCAGCAGTCGCCGCCAAGGTCAGCAGCTTGAGCCGGGCTCAGAGCAGCCCCGCCCACGAAAAGGCCGGCTGCGACAAGCGCCAGGCGGCTCGATGTTCCAAACAGTCCCCGGTTCATACTCATTCTCCGTACTTGAACCCCGGCCCGCGGGCCAACTCACGTCCTAAAGATCAACTCTCTAGAGCCCCACGAAGCCCTCAGCCCGCTGACCCTGCATCTGGCCTATAACCCTGATGTTCCCTAGACAACGACAGCCCGCCATCCCGTGTGGAAATCCAACTTGCCGAGTTGCGCAAACATCACATTGGTGAGTCGCGGCCGCAGGTTGGCCCGGCCTGCGATGGATCGCCGCCGCGCCCGCGTGGTCGGCGCAAGTGAGGCAGGAGATGTGGCAGAACTTCGGCATGCGGCGGCGCGCCGTCACCCGTAAGTGGTTCCATCAACAGGTCATTTCTGATCACGGGCCGCAGGCATCGGATGGGCGCCGGGGGCGTCGCATCACACCGGATCATCAGCGCATGGGGCTTTGACCACGATGCCCGCCCACGTGAATCACCCACTGCGCCGCCAGGAGGTCGACATGACATCACAAAACGCGAATGTGGACGTGGCGGTGGTCGGCGCCGGGCCAAGTGCCCTGTTGAGTGCCCTTGCCATCGCAGACCACGGCTGGTCGACGGCGCTGATCGGACCCGTGGCGCAAGGGCGAAACGACCTCCGCACGACCGCACTGTTTGAGCCGTCGCTCGCCATGCTGACGCGGCTGGGCGTCAAAGAGGTGTTCATCGACGGCTGCACACCACTGAAGCGGCTTGCCCTTGTTGACATGACGAACCGCCAACCCCGGGCGCCGGAGATCACGTTCTCACCGGACGACCTGGGGCGGGCCATCTTTGGACGCAATGTCGACAACGCGGGCCTGTGCGACGCCATGATGGCGGCCATCCGGGAACGCGCGTTGGCGGTGACGGTGATCGACGCGCTAGCCGATGATCTGCGCCAGACGCCCGACGCCGCGCGCGTGACGTGGCGCACGGCTGACGCTGCGGGAGCTGGAACGAAAGCCGGCGAATCTTCGCGATCCGGCGCACTGGACGCAAAACTGGTGGTGGCGGCCGACGGCAAAGGCTCCGTCGTTCGCAACGCCGCCGGCATCAGCGTGCGGCGCTGGGCCTATCCACAAATGGCGGTCGCCGGCAGCCTGCGCCACGCCCGGCCGCACGGCCATGTCTCAACAGAGTTGCACCACGCCGCCGGGCCGCTGGTGCTGGTGCCCAAGCCGGGGAACACATCCAGCTTCGTATGGGTGGAAACCCCAGACCGTGCGCAACAGCTGAGCCATTGCAGCGATCACGCGTTCGCAGCCGCGTTTGAGACCGCCAGCGCAGGGCTGCTGGGGACGATCGAGCACGTCGAGACGCGCGGCACATTTAAAGTAGAAGGTGTGCTGGCGCGCCGCTTCGTGCGCGGTCGGGTGGCGCTGGTGGGCGAAAGCGGCCACGCCATGCCCCCCATCGGTGCGCAGGGTCTCAATTTGTCCTTCCGCGACGTGGCCGCCCTGCTGGAGGCCATCGGCCGGCGCAGCCCGGCGCGGCCAGACGTCGATCCTGGCGCCGCACGCAGCCTTGCCGACTATGATGCGCACCGGCGCAGCGATGCGGGACTGCGCGCGATGGGCGTCGACGTGCTCAATCGATCCGTGTTTTCCGGCTGGCCAGCGCTTGACGCGGGCCGCAGCTTGGCCTTGCAGGTGTTGAGGTCGTCGAAATGGGCCAGGGCGCGCCTGATGCGGCAGGCCATTTCACCGTGGGACCCGCTGCCGCCGCTGATGCGGGTGCCGGGCCTCTAACACAGCCAGATCTGGGTCCGCCGCATGGGTATCGTCACCGCGCCTCCCGCCATTCCGCACCACACAGCCGAGGCAGACCGCGCCGACCATGCGCCGCTCAGCTTCGGTCAGAAGGCGCGCTATATGGGGGAGTATGCGCTCTTCCGCGCCCTGGTCGCCATTTTCCGGCTGATGCCGCTCGACACATCGGCGAGCGTTTCGGCGTTTCTCTGGCGGCTGATTGCCCCGCGAACGCACCGACACAAACGCGCACTTGAAAACCTTGCCGTCGCCTTCCCTGAGAAGACCGATGACGAGCGGGCGGCCATTGCGCTGGCCATGTGGTCGAACCTTGGCCGGGTGTTTGCCGAGGGGATGCAGCTTGATCGGTTGATCGCAGACCGCAGCCGGTTGGTGGTGCGCCACCCGGAGATGTTCGCACGCTACGCGCAAAAATACGGGCCAAGCGTTGGCGTCACACTGCACATCGGCAACTGGGAGCTCTCGTCCTATCCCCAGTCGCTCTACGGCATGGAGCCTGGTGCCATTTATCGCCTCATCAAGAACCCATACGTGGACGATTTCATCCGCCGCCAGCGCGCCCCGCTCTATCCCGCCGGGTTGTTCGCCAAGGGTCGTGCCCACGGCTCCAACGCAGAAGGCCAGAAAACGGCGCGCCTGATCACGGACTTCGTGCGCCAGGGGGGGCGGCTCGGCATCGTGGCGGATCTCTATGACAAATCCGGCGTGCCGGTCCCTTTCTTTGGCCAGCCAGCGAAATCAACGCCGATGCCGGCGCTCATCGCGCGGCGTGTGGGCGCCCGGCTTTGGGCCGCGCGCAGCATACGGATGGGCAACACCTCGCGCTTCGAAATCGAGGTGAAGGAACTGAAAGTGCCCCGAACCAAGAACCAGGGTCAGGACGTACGGGAGATGACGGCCGATATTCACGCCCAGTTTGAGGCGTGGGTGCGCGAGCATCCTGACCAGTTTATGTGGATCAACCGACGTTGGGGGTGAAGCTCATGTGGGCAACGACCTTGTTTGATGCGCACGCAATGCTGCGGGCTATTCTGTTGGCCATCTGCGTGGCGACCACGACCATTGTGCCCGCCGCAGCCGAAGATGAGAGCGCGTTGTGGCGGGCCGTTGCGCGCGGCGAGGCGTTCGCCATGATGCGGCACGCGTTGGCCCCTGGTACAGGCGATCCGGCCAACTTCCGCATCAACGATTGCACGACGCAACGCAATCTGTCGGAACGCGGCCGGCAGCAGGCCCGCAATATCGGCGCCCGGTTCAAAGCGAACGGCATCGAGGCGGCCCGTGTCATGACAAGCCAATGGTGCCGGTGCCGCGACACCGCGGCCGAGCTTGGCCTTGGCACGCCTGAAGATCTGCCGGCGCTGAATTCGTTTTTCGAGGACCGGGACCGCGGCCCAGCCCAAACGGCGGCGTTGCGCGCCTGGCTGGCTGAAAACCGCGAAGACGCGCGCCCTTTGGTGTTGGTCAGTCACTTCGTCAACGTGCGCGCCCTGACCGGAACCTTCATGTCATCCGGCGAGACGGTGGTGGCCCGCCTGAACGATGCGGGCGGCGTGGAGGTGCTCGGGACCCTGCCGACAGATCGCGAGTGATCCCTAGCGAGTGCAAACAGGGGCCTGTGGTCACCGGCGTCCCATCGATGCCAAAATGGTGTGCCAACTTCTTGCCACGGACATTGGCCGGAACCAGTGACAGCGGCTTGAAGGAGCATGTGTAATGACATCGCGGATCATTGTCATGGCGCTGGCGTTTGCCACGCTTGCCTTCCAGCCGATTGCTGCGGTTTCGCAGACCAATGGCCAAGGACCAACGATGGTCACGGTCACAGGCGCGGTCGGAAAGACCAATCGCGAAGCGTTTGATCGCTTCGCTGACGCCTTCATTGGCTTCCGCGATAAGCGCTTCGAGCGCGCCTTTTCATTCAACCGCACCGCGCTGAGAGCGCTCCCGCAGATCGAAATCACAGCAAAGGTCGAGAGCTGGCCCAGAACGGTTTCGGCACGGGGGCCGCGCCTGGCGGACGTGCTTGCAACCGCCGGCGTCGCCAAAGACGCCGCTATCACGGTTGTCGCATTCGATGGATACGAGGTCACCCTGACGCCGCAAGAACGGACGGTGCAAGACTGGGTGCTGGCCATCGAGGCGGACGGCCAGCCTCTTGCGATCGGTGGGCGTGGCCCTGCATGGCTGATGTACGACGCGGGCGGCACAACGCTCCCGGAGGAGGCCGAAGCAAATTGGGTCTGGTCCATCTTCCTCATAGAAGCCGGTGTCAGCGCTGACGCCGAATAACTAACGCGTCCCTGCTAGGGACTGCCCCGGCCCGTGTGCGTGCGACAATGCTCACGGTTCAATTTGCCGGCAGCGGATCACCAACCTGTTGATGGGCATGGCGAAGCGGGGCGGAGACAGCACTCCGCTCGCACCTGTCGCCGCGGTCTCGGCGAAGTGATCGGTCAGGTCCGCCAACATCCGCGCGTGGCCTTCGCGGTCCAAAGCGAACGAGGCGTAGAAGAACCCGGCCGCATCGCGCGCCAGAACCTCAGCACTTGCCGACATCTCAACCACACCAGGCTCGACCGTCACATCGGCGCGCGACGCAAACACCTCCCGGGCGAGGTCAGCGAGCGGCGACGCGGAGCGCACCCGCGCGTCACCAAGATCGACCGCACCGTAACGGGGGTACTGGCGCTGGACGTGGCCGTAAATGATGTCATGCAAGGCATCGTAGCCGGGCGCAGCCGCGCCCGGGCCGTCTATAATGGCGGCAAAAACACCGCCTCGCGCCAGTACGCGCTCGATCTCGCGCAACACCGGTTCAACGGGGTCCATGAGCGTGAGCGCCCAGTGGCACAGCACGGCATCAATCGTGCCGCTGGCCAGATGATCCATCTTCTGCGCGAGGCCGCGATGCAGCGTCACTGGCGCGGCGCCCAGCCGCGCGCGGGCGAGCGCGAGTTCATCGGCGCTCATGTCGACACCGGACAACGCCACCTGCTGTTGATGGCGACGGTGGCACAGGGCCAAGAGCACGCCGCTGCCGCACGCCACATCAAGCACCCGGCCGTGGCGGGCCGGATCGATAACGTCGGCCAGCCAATCATAACTGGTGCGCCCTGCCGCATCGCGGCAGCGCAATGCGCAGCTCTCGGTAAACCCGGCGTTCAAGCGGTGAACGGCCAGCAGATGCTCGCGCAGATCGCGTGCGCTCGGGCTTTCGCCGCGGCGCAGGCTTTCCAGCCACGCGGTGGTCAACACGGGCGATCTCCTGGGGCGGCGTCGGGGTGCAATCGAACGCACAATGGATTGTTGTTGAGCGAACGGTGGGTTGCACGGGCTCGTGTTAAAACCGGTGGGAGTGCCGGCTCTCCGGGGCTGCTCGCAATCACCGGCGCCAAGGCGCTGTCATGAGGTCAGGGAGAAGAGGGTCACCGTCTGGTCGAACCGCCACCCGCCGTCACTGCGGCACCCCGCCAGATAGGCTCCCAGTTCCGGCGCCGCCTGCATCTGCTCAAGGCTGACGCTGTCATCGAACGCACAGCGCTGCAGATACCCCTCAACCTGGGCCGTGGCTTCCTCGCCAGCACCGTTCGCGTAGGCGATCACGTCCGTCGTGAACGGGCAGCCGATCACCGCCAGCGTGTCTGCAATGTCCTCCGCGGCGGTGTAGGGCGTGCCCGCGCCGTCGCGGAATGCGCCGAGAAACAGGTCATAGAAGCGGAGGTAATGTGCCGCGGCATTGGCGTGCGCGATGAAGCCAACACCACCCGGCCTGATGGCGGAGACAAAGCGCTCCAACGCGTCCCGCAGATCGGCGCCAGGCACCGCGTAAAGCGCGTGCGTTGCCCACACGATATCAAATGGCCCGGCGGCAGCATCCAGGTCCTGGAGAGTGCATTCGTATTCCGCACCGGGGGTGAAGGGCGGGCAAAGCGCACTCCGCGCTTCGTCGATTGAAAAGCGGGAGGGATCGAGCAAAGCATAGTCGATGGGCTGGACCCGCGCCCCCGCGAGGCCGGCCTCGCGCAGCAGTGCGGAGGGAAATTTGCCAGACCCGCACGCAACGTCCAGCAAGGTCAGCGGACGATCGCCCACTGTGCCCTGGCGAGCTTCGAACCACTCAACCCAATTGCGGGCGCGCGCGAGGTGAAGATAGTCCACGCTGGCAAGCGCGTAAAAATCTTCCATCTCGCGGCGCCCCGCCTCGCTCCAATGGGCCAGGCTGCGGTCGAACGTGTCGTGGGTCCCGCTGCCCACGGGGGGCTGACCTTCGCTCACGGGGCTTCTCCCTCAACCGGCCAGCAAATCGGGTTCAGTTCGCTCGCGGCCACTTCGCCAGGCCCGACGCCTGGCATGAACTTCTGCCAGTCGCCCGACACCATCGTCGGCTGCTCCAGCACGCGCGCGCCATCGGCATAAAACGTGTTCGCAAGCACGATCCGGCTCTGCGTGGTGCGGTTGCTGGCGGCGGTGTGGAAATTGAGGTTGTGGTGGAAGCTCACCTCGCCGAGGTCGAACGGGCCGTCCTCGACCGCAACATTGTTGTCCTTGAGGACGTTGGCCACGTGCCGGTCATAGCTCGTGTCGAACTTGTTGAATTCGACACTCTCCACCAGCTTGTAAATCTCCATGGGTTTGGCGAACGCCAGCGGCCCCATCGCCCGCGGGATCGGCTGTGCCGGGATCCAGGCCGTCACGACATCATGCGTGGCAAGCGGAAAATGGTGATCGTCGTAATGCCAAGGGGTGCGCCCGCAGTTGGGTTCCTTGGAGAGAATATTGTCGTGGTAGAGGCGCACGGCCGGCACGCCCAGCAGGTCAGCGCTGATCTTGGCGATGCGTGGCGACAGCACGTAGGCACGCAGGAGGTCGTTCTCCAGCCATGCCATCTCCATGGAGATGAACCGCTTCTGCAGCCCGCCATCCAGTTGCGCATCAAATTCTGCGCTCAGCAGGCGCACCAATTCAGCGCGCAGCCGGAGGACGGCCCCAGGTGACAGAACGTCCTTGAGCTTGATGAAACTGTCGGAGCGAAACTGCTCACACAGATCGTCAGTAAGCGGATAGGGCGTGCGCAACTCTTCCATCAGCGCGGCATCATCGGGAAGCGGCACGTCCGGCAGGGGCGCGGCTTCCACAAGGTCCTGTGGCTCGCCCTCGTTATCCGCCAGCGACACATACCAGTCCCACCATGCCTGATTGTCCTGCTCCCAGGTCTGATGGATATCGGCGGAGCGGGCGTTCTCCCCCACCAGATGGGCATTGGTCTGCGGTGTCTGGCTCACGGGCACGGTCCTTGTGAGTGAATTCCGTAGGCGCTTTGGACACAGTTACGCAGCCTGCGGCGTTTCGGGTTGCTCGCGGACTGGCCTTGCCCGCGCCGCAATGTCGCGATGACACACAGACCTGCCCTGCGAGGGCGCAACAGGCATTCCATTGGCGGCGTTGTGCTGATCACCACGACGCGCCAAAGCCGTGGCATGCACCCGACAACCAAACCTCCGACATCACATGGGCCAGCTCATCCAAGCCCCGTGCTGACCGACGGTGCCGGCGCCGTGCCGGCCTGGCTGACGGCGCCGTGGCCCAGCCGGGCGACGCGCACTCAGGTCGCTACGCTAACGGTTGCTGGTATCGGCGCATTGTGTCTTTCGGGGCTCCCGGCCGGGCTGCTGGCGGGGGCGATGGCGGCGGTCTCCGTCTCAGCCGTCCTCGGCGGGCCGGCGCAGGTGGATCTGCGGCTGCGCAACGTGAGCTTCATTCTGATCGGCGTGCTGCTGGGCTCTGCCGCGACGCCTGAGACCGTGGCGTCATTGCCCCGGTGGCCCATCTCGCTCAGCGTGCTTGCGCTGTGCCTTGTTCTGCTGATGACGGTTGTGCCGGCCTATCTGCGCCGTTTCGGCAATCTGGACCCCTTAACGGCACGCCTCGCTGCGGTGCCGGGCGCCCTATCATATGTGTTGGCCGTGGCGCAGGACGCCGGCGCGGATGTGCGCCGCGTGACGATACTCCAGAGCCTGCGCCTGAGCCTGCTTGTGTTCTGCGTGCCCTTCCTGGCCGCACCCGTCGTGGGCGATCCGGGGCCAATGACAGACCCGCGCGGTGGCCTTATGGCGCTCGGGGCGGGCGTCGTGCTGGTGATCCTGTGCGCTGGGGCAGGAGTGCTGGGTGCGCGGTTGCGACTGCCGGCGGCCTATCTCGTCGCCCCCATGGCGGTCTCATGCTTCGCCTATGCCTCCGGCATGATGTCCGGACAGTTGCCGGCCTGGCTTTCTGGCGGGGCGCTGATTGTGACGGGTGCCTCTATAGGCGCGCGGTTTGCGGGCACCGATCGCGCGTTTCTTGCCGACACCTTCAAGCTCGGGCTCGTCAGCATGGCCATCGCCAGCTTGATCTCACTGGCGTGTGCCGCCCCGGCCGCATGGTTGCTCGACCTGCCGCTCATCCAGGTCTGGCTGGCGTTCGCACCGGGCGGGCTCGACACCATGACCGTCCTCGCGTTCGCACTCGGTATCGATCCGGCCTTTGTTGCCGGTCATCAACTGCTGCGCTTCTTGGCGATTTCGGCCGTGGTCCCGTTCCTGCTGCGCCCTGTGCAGCCACGCACGGAACCGCCCGGCGATGGTTGGCGGGACAGGTGATGGCGCACGGCCAGCGACCGGTGGGTTTTGCATCGGTCACCGCACGCACGCCCATCGCCTAACTCGTGG
>CAZGNQ010000024.1:0-22594 GCA_964527285.1 uncultured Hyphomicrobiales bacterium
AGTCGTTCGCTTCGGCGAAGCGCTGGTACATGCGGAGCAGATCGCCTGCGAACAGCGCAGCCTCATCGCCGCCCGTTCCAGCCCGGATCTCGAGGATCGCATTGCGCTCGTCGGCCGCATCCTTGGGCAAAAGCTCAAGCAGCAGTGTGTGTTCCAGCCCCGCGATGGTCTGGGTCATCTCCGCCAGTTCGGCCCGTGCCAACTCGCGCATATCCGCATCGGCATCATCATCCTGGCTGAGGGCAACGAGATCATCACGCTCTGCCTCGGCCGCGCGAAGCTGGTTCACCGCGGCAACCACCGGATCGAGTTCGGCGAACTCCTTCGACAGGGCGATGAAGCGCTGCTGGTCCGGGCCCGAGGACAGCTCCTGCTGCACAGATTGCCAGCGGTTCACGAGCGTTTCGATGCGATCGTACGGTATGCTTGCCATTCACCTCACCAGGTCCGCCCGCAACTGCTCTGCCCGGAGCCCTTTGTGTCACCCATCGCCGCGTGCGCACGTCATGGCGGTGCACGGTTGTCGTCGATGCGATGTCCGCGGGGGTCGATTGGCATTACGAACGGCGCGGCCATCGGTCAATTGACCAGAGCGGCTCGCCCGGAGCGCACGCTCACCTTACGAAGCCACCCGTCGGCCCTGTGCGTCGTCAGCATCGATCAGCCATCCCGCACCGCTGCCTGGCTCGCCGCTCTGCGTCACAGGTTGGGCGGTGTTCAATGCGCCGTTCTGAGCATCATTCAGGGCATCATTCAGGGCGGCGGTTTCGCTGTTGTCCGCCGAGGTGGCCTGCGCTTCCAGCCGTGGCGTCAAGGACGGACCGTCGATCTGAACGCCGTGGTCACTGGCAAACGAGCGCAGCAGGCCGCGGATGTCGCAATGGCCTCGCTCAAGCGCGGACAGCAATTCCACCTCCAGAGCGGACACATCAAGGGAGCGGACCAAGACCTTGACCGGTCCGACACTCGCGGGCGCCATCGACAGGCACCGCATGCCAACGCCGATGAGGCCGAGCGCTTCCAAAGGCTGTCCCGCCATCTCCCCGCACAGCGACACTGGCCGCCCATGGCGCCGCCCCGCCTCCACGACGGTGCGAAGCGCCCGCAGCATGGCGCAGGACAACGGATCATAACGCGTGGCAACGCGCGGATTGCCGCGATCCACCGCGTAAAAGAACTGTTGGAGGTCATTGCTGCCGATGGAGATAAAATCAGCATGTGTGCACAACTCGTCGAGCTGCCACAGCAGCGACGGCACCTCCAGCATTGCGCCGACCTGAATGTCGGTGGGTGCTGCGTGGCCGTGCCGGGCCAGGTGCACAAGCTCTTGATCCAGAAGCGCCCGCGCCTGGCAGATCTCGTCGACATCGCTCACCATCGGGAGCATCAGGCGCAATTCGCCACCGGCCGCGGCCCGCAAAAGGGCGCGCAGCTGCGTGCGGAACAAGCCGGTGCGGTCCAGCGTCCGGCGGATCGCGCGCCAGCCGAGCGCGGGATTGTCTTCCTGTTCGTCGCGGGCGTAGGGCAGCGCCTTGTCAGAGCCCAGATCAAGTGTCCGGAAAATGACGGGTCGCCCATCCGCGCCGGACAGAACCTCGCGATAAATCTCCCTCTGGCGGTCCTTGCCGATGAAGCTGGTGGAGATCATGAACTCCAGCTCGGTCCTGAACAGACCGATCCCGTCGGCGCCGGACTGCTCCAGGTGCGGCAGGTCCGCCCTCAACCCGGCATTGAGCATCAGGGAGACGCGCTGATTATCGCGCGACAGCGCCGGCAGGGTCCGCAAGTCGCGATAGGCCGCCTGGCGCCGCGCGCGGAAGCGGGCCTTATCGGCATAGGCGGCAACGACATCGCTTCGCGGTCGGACGTAGACCGCACCTCCCTCGGCATCGACAATGATCGAGTCGCCCTGATCGACCGCGTCGGTCACACCGCTCAGGCCGGCCACGGCCGCTATGCCGAGCGCGCGCGCAACGATCGCGACATGGGACGTGTGACCGGCCTCCTCCAGCGCGAGGCCCCGCAGCCGGTCCCGGTCATAATCCAGCAACTCCGCAGCGCCCATGCCGCGCGCGATCAGGACCGTATCCTGCGGGAGGTCGCGCTTGGTTGCCGCCGTTTCGTCAACACCGGTCAAGACCCGCAACAGGCGATCGGACAGATCGTCGATGTCGCGAAAGCGCTCACGCGCCTGGGGGTCCGCCGTGGCCACGAGCCGGGCGCGCAGATTTGTGCGCACGCGCTCAACGGCCGCTTCGGCCGTCAGACCCGTGCGTGCGGCCTGTTCCAGCCGCCGGGCCCAGCCGCGGTCGTCTGCAAACATCTGGTAGGCCGCGAAGACGTCGTGGTGTTCCCCGGCGCGCTTGATGTCGCCGCGCGAGAACAGCCTGGCGAGGTCAAGGCGCAGCCGCTCCAGGGCGGCGCGCAGGCGCTCAATTTCGCCGTCGACGTCAAACGTCAGCAATTGGCGCACGACGATGCGGGGCTGGTGCAGAACGACATGGCCGAGCGCCAGCCCTTCGGAAACGACGCTGCCAGGCAGGTGCAACTGTCCCGCCGCCTCGCCCGCCGCGCTTGCATCCGTGCTTGCATCGGATGGTGTCCGTGGGTCGCTGCCAGAGGCGATTTCGCGTTGGGCCAACAGCTCCGCCAGCACCATGGCTGTCGTTTGTAGCGCCTCCTCATCGTCGCTTGAATAGGTGCGGCGCGCCTGGTTCTGCACGGTCACCACACCGATCACTTCACCGCCGCGCAGGATGGGCGCGCCAAGGAACGATGAATAAATCTCCTCGCCGGTTTCAGGGCGGTAGGAGAATGCGGGATGCGAGCGCGCATCGGGGAGATTGAGCAGCGCGGCGTGGCGGGCAATGAGGCCAACGAGACCCTCGCCCGGTGCCATGCGCGTGGCGCCGACGGCACTTTGGTTGAGCCCCTGCGTTGCCACCAGCAGCAGCGCCCCGTCCGGCGTGCGCGCGTAGATGGACGACACCTCGGCCACCATCAAACCGGCGATCTGGTCGACAATCGCCTTCAGGCGATCGCGGCCAGAGGTGCGGCCAGCCATGATGTCGCGCAAACGACGGATCAGGGCACGCGGCGCCGCGGCTTTCGGGGGCTGTGTGGGCGGTCGCGTCATGGGCTCCGGTCAATCACAGGGTTCATGCTGCGCAGGTTGGCCGCTCAGCGGATCTTCGGCGAGGCCGCAGCTGCAATGCGGTAAACCGGGCGTATCAGTGGCGCTTCGTCGTTGGTTCAGGCGCACCGGCATGAAGGGCGCTGCGAGCGGTCGGCCATCTTGACAGCTAAGGGGCCGGCCGTCGGGCACGCTCGCGATGTGAGCGCCAACGCGTCACATCCGGACGAGGTCTGGCGCTCCGACCATGGACGAACATCGTGGTCGCGCCTCGGCTTTCACCAGCCAGCGCCTCGCACAAAGATCACCTCGTGAAGCCTAGGGCGCAGACTCACGCCGCGTCCAGCCCATAAAGTGAATGCAGTGTGCGCACGGCCAGCTCAGTGTAGGCCTCATCAATCAGCACGCTCAGCTTGATTTCCGACGTCGAGATCGCCTGGATGTTGATCCCCTTGTCGGACAGCGCACGGAACATCGCCGCCGCAACGCCAGGGTGGGAGCGCATGCCCACCCCGATGATGGACACTTTCACGACATCCGTCGCGCCGTCGAGTTTGGCGTAACCGATGTCATCGCGGCGCTCCTGCAGCGTCGCCATCGCCCGTTCAAGCTGGGTCGCGGGTACGGTGAAGGTCATGTTGGTGCGGGCACCGTCCTGAGAGACGGACTGCACGATCATGTCGACGTTGATCCCCTGGTCGGCCAGTGGCCCGAAAATGGCGCTCGCCACACCCGGTTTGTCGGTCACATCCGACAACACGACGCGTGCCTCGTCCCGGGCGTAGGTGATGCCGCTCACAACGTGCTGTTCCACGATCTCATCCTCGTCACAAACAATGGTGCCCACCGACGTGTTGCCGTCGGCGCTGAACGGCGCGCAGGCCGCCGGGTCTTCGAAGCTGGAGCGCACGCGCAGGCGCACGCCATGGCGCATCGCCATTTCAACCGAGCGGGTCTGCAAGACCTTGGCGCCCAACGACGCCATTTCGAGCATCTCCTCATAGGAGATGCGATCCATCCGGTGCGCTTTGGAGACGATGCGCGGGTCGGTGGTGTAAACGCCGTCGACGTCTGTGTAGATGTCGCACATATCAGCCTTGAGCGCGGCTGCGAGCGCCACCGCACTCGTGTCTGAACCACCACGCCCGAGCGTTGTAATCCGGTTGTTCGGCCCGATGCCCTGAAAGCCGCAGACCACAGCCACCTCGCCGCGCCCAAGGCGGGACAGCAACTCCTCGGCCGCAATGGTGTTGATCCTTGCGGCCGAATGCGCCTCATCGGTTTGGATTGGAATCTGCCAGCCCTGCCAGGATCTTGCCTGGATGCCGATGGTCTGCAGAACGATGGCCAGAAGCCCCGCGCTCACCTGCTCGCCCGATGCAACAATGGCGTCGTACTCCCGCGCATCGTGCAGCGGGCTGGCGTCGCGGGTCAGCTCAACGAGATGGTTCGTCGTGCCCGCCATGGCGGAGACAACGACGGCGCAGCGATGGCCTGCGTCCACTTCGCGTTTGACGTGCTGGGCCACATTGCGGATCCGGTCCAGGTCGGCCACGGAGGTGCCGCCGAACTTCATCACGATGATCGCCATGGCCGTTATTCCGTTGGGCTGAAGAGGGTCGAAACAAGGATGTAGAAGCCGCGGCGTTCGATTGTGGCTGACCGGCGCACCACCGGTGCGAACCATAGTGCGGCACGGGCCACATGCCGTGGGGCAGGACACACGCCGCACAGCAGGAAACGGGGTCCCCCGGGACGTCCGCCGCGCGTCTTTAATGACGACCGGGGTGAGGGGCAACCGTGCTTGCCACCCGGGCGGCACACATAACGTTTGGCCGCGCAGTTGAGAGCGATGGCGTGCGGGCAGTCAGGAGCGATCACCATGGCCACAGTAAGGTCCACACGGGCCGCCGCGCTTGATCCCGCCGAGGTGGAGCGTTTTGGACGGCTCGCCAACGAGTGGTGGGACCCGAACGGCAAATTCCGACCGCTGCACGAACTTGGCCCAACGCGCGTCAGCTTCATCCGCAAGGCCATCGAGGCCAACATGGGTGTCCCGCCTGTGCCAGCGTCTGCCGGTCCAAGGCCGAACGACCCGCCGCTCGCCGGTCTGCGGCTGCTGGACATCGGCTGCGGCGGCGGGCTGACGGCGGAACCGCTCGCACGGCTCGGCGCCACAGTCACCGCGATCGACCCCGCCGCGCCGTCGATCGCCGCGGCCCGCATCCACGCAGCGGACATGGGGCTGACGATCGACTACCGGGCCACGACGCTGGAAGCCTTGCTGGACGAGATGGGCTTAGACCCGACGCGCGCCTCAGATCCAACGGGGGCCACCGCCACCGCCACATCCCCACAGGCCAACAGCGCAGGCGGGCCGTACGATGTCGTGGTATGTCTCGAAGTGATCGAGCACGTGCCGGATGTGCCAGGCCTCGTCGGCCTGTGTCTTCAGGCTTTGCGCCCGGGCGGCGTGATCGTCTTTTCAACGATCAACCGCACTGCAAAGGCGTTCGGGCTGGCGATTCTGGGCGCTGAATACGTGCTTGGCTGGCTGGAACGCGGCACGCATCGCTGGGATCGCTTTGTGACCCCGGACGAGTTGGAGAGCGCCATCGTCGCGGCCGGCGGGCGGGTGACCGATGAGCGCGGACTGGTCTATCGCCCGCTGAGCGGGCGGTGGGTGCTGAGCGACGACACGGATGTGAACTACTTCCTCGCCGCCGTGAAGGCGAAGTAGCCGGGCGTCCGGACCACGGCCCACAGGACGAGAGACACGGGCTGCATCAGGCTTGGGCCTTATCAAATTGGGGCCGGATCAGACGTGGGTCCGATCAACTGAGCGCCAGCGCGCGGAGAATGTCATCCGTGAGCGCGTCGCCGATATCCCTGATGTCCGGCGAGAACGGTGCTGCGGCAGGCGCTGCGTGCATCGTGGCTGCATGCATCGGCAACACCAGCATAACCGTGCGGGCGATGTCTCCCGGCAAAGCCCGTGCGGCCCAGCGGGCCAGCATGGCCTGCCCGTGCGCAAGCGTCCGCATCCGTGCACCGCGTGGGTCGAGCCCGCTGCGCCGCCCGTCCGCGTCCCGCCGACGCCAGGCGAGCGCAAGCCTCATTTCGTCGTGCGTGAACTGATCGCCCAGGTGTCGCTTGAGTGGGGAGCGCAGCAGGCGCACGATCTCGCCGCCGAAATCGGCCATCCCGCACAACAGCGCCGTCTCGTTGGGACAGTGGACGACAACGGTGACGTGTGCGGCCAAGGACGGAGAAAGCTGACACCGGCCGAGCGACAAATCCGATCCGATCAACGCTTTCAGGCCTTCGCGCGCGGCCGCGCTGATGTCGTTCTCGCCCAGGATGTCCGCGAGCGCGTCGTCGGGCAGCTGCGCCAGGGTGTCGAGTGCGCTCGTGTCTTCGCCGGCCGCGCGGGCCTGCCGGGCGAGGACCTCAAAGGCGTGTCGCACCCAGTCTGGATGGACCCGGTCCATGTCCAAGGGATCGTCCACTCGTCTGTCCCGTGATGCGGCAGGCAAGGCCGCGCGTTGCTGCTGCCTTGGGTCAGCGCATGGCGCAAGGCCGCGGGCCACCCTGAGCCGCCGAGACGGGGCAGTCGCTCCCGTGGACGTTTCCCTCACAGCCTGTGTCATGGTCACGTTTCCCTTGTGTGATGGTCACGTTTCCAACGGCACTAAGCGGCCTCGATGGGATTACTTTGCAGCCGGTCCGGCGAGGCGTCGCTGCGCACTGAACGGCCCATGAGCAGGTTGTCGAAAGCGTCCGTCAGCTTGCGTGCCGCCACATCAACGGTGAATGTCCGCGCGGCCGATGCGCAACGGCTGTGCCACAGCGCCCATAGCGCGTCGTCGGTCAGGCCGCGTTCCAGCGCCTGGACCCAGTTGCTGTCGATCAGCGGTTGCACGTCGCCCGCTGCGAACGGGGCAACGAGTTCATCTGACGACGTGGCATGCGGAGAGCCGATCACCGGTGTGCCGCAGGCAATCGCCTCGTTCGCCACCAGGCCCCACGGATCGCCACGTGAGGGAAAAGCAAACAGGCGGGCCGATCCGTAAGCCGCGCGCAGAGCCGCTCCGGTCAAATAGCCGTCGAACTGCGCATCGATGCCCGCTTCGGCCAGCATGGCCTCCATCTGCCGGCGGTCTGCGCCATCCCCAACCACACGCACCCGCAGCCGGCGGGTTCCCAACCGCTCCTGAAGTTTTGACGCCACCCGGGCGAAAAACAGCGCACCCTTCGGGTCGTCCACGAGCGCACCGCAGAACATCAGATCGAATGTCCGCTCTTCCAGGGGCGTGATCAGCGTTGGCGGTGCCCAGGGCGTGGTGATGGGCACAACGGCAGCGCGCTCCCGGCCGAGCCCGTAGGCGGCAAGAAGTTCAGCACTCTCCTGGCTCGCACAGATCGACACATCACCGCGCGGCACGATGATGTTGCGCATCAATCTGTGGACCCAGGACCGCGCGCCGGGGTCCATATCGCGTCGGCCGTCCGTCATTACCGCCAGCCGTTTGCCGCTGGCTTTCGCATAAAGGCCGGCCGCCATCATCGTGGGGGAGAAGCCGCTGAAGCCGACAACCGTTGGGCTGCATTGGCGCAGCGCGGTTATGACCGCCGGATTGAAGTACACGTGGCTGTGGTACGAGCGATGCCAGGACATCCCCGAGAGTTCCTGCCGGTGGTAGTGCGTGGCCTCACCCACCTGCCACTGGCGGTGCGGCTCCAGCCGCGTGCACGTGATCACGTGGAGCGGCACGCTCAGCCGCTGTCCGACGGCCTCAAAGAGCCTGTGTGTGTAGGGCGCAATGGCGCCCGTGACGATGGCAACACTCATGCGAACGGCGGCCTCCCTGGCGGGTCAATGTCTGAACCTCCGCCAGCAATTGCCACGCCAGATGTGCCGCCTTCAGGCTCGGCCACCCCAGAGAAAACCTCACGCATGTTCAACTGAGCGTGTGATGTGCACAGCGCGCCTGGCGCGACATGCATCTCGATTACCGGCAAAAATGCAGCTCGGCCCGATATTTGCCTTGCCGGGTGACAGGGCGTGACACAGCCCGCAATGTTTTGGTCATCCTGCCGCTCGATCCGCCGATGGTGCGTCTGCGGCGGGTGCGGCGAAGGTGAAAGAGTATGGCGGCCAGCGTTCAAAACACACCGGGTGCGCCAGATCCGGGACAACGCGGCGACGCCAGCCCAACGGGAGGCCTGCGCGTGGGACGCTTCGTTTGGCCGCTGCTGTTCATCCTCGGCCTGGGCCTGCTGGTCGCGGCCCCGCGTTTTGCAGGCGAGCCCGGCAACGAGGCGCTGGGGACGGCGCGGCAAACAAGCGTGACCTTCACGGCGGCGCCAGCGCGCTCTGGCAGTCAGGACGCGTCGCAATCTGCTCAGGCCGCCATCGACGAGGCCATTGCGGCGCAGATCAAGGCCGCTGTCCGCCCTGCTGAGCTGGCAGAGGTCGGGCGGTTGCTGGCCCGTGCCGAGGATGCCGCCCCCGGGGGCGTGGCACCCGATGCACCGGCTGACAGCCCCGCGGTGCGCCGGCCCGGCGGAAGTTACGCCGCTGAGACGCTGAGCAGGCAACTGCGGGTCGAGCGCGCCGGCGATGAACCCAGGATCGAAATCACCGCCACGACGCCGAATGCCGAGCGTTCGGGCCTGCTGGCCACGCTGGTTGCCGCGCGGATGGTTGAACGCCAGGCGGTCGCGGCCGCGCAGGCGCGACGCAACGGCGCTCCGATTGTCTTGGCCCCACAGCCAGGCACGGGCAGCGACGGCGACGCACAAGAAGACCGTGGCACTGCCGGCGACACGCCCGGTGCGCAGGCGGGGAGCGAGCGCAACGACGGCACGGCAGTCGAAGCCGGCCGGACATCAGCGCATGGGCCGGTGGATGAGCGGTCTGGGGACCCGGAGGAAGGTCAGGAGGCCAGCGCGACACGCCAGGCCCAACGCGACGATGCAGGCAGCGCGGCCCGTCCTCAGGATGGCAGCGCCGTGCGCAATGATGCGCTGGGGCCGGCGCTCCGTCGCGAGCGCGTGCAATCGCGGGAGCGAACACGGACCGCCTTTGACGGCACCCCGGTGGAGCCAACCACCCCCGATGAGCGCGGCAGGAGCGCGGCGCAGCGGATCGATGACGAGCAGCGCGCTGATGGCGCGCCTCAACGACGCAACGAGGCACCCAGAGCCGTGGCCGCAAGCCGCAACAGCGCGCAGACGCAATCAACCTCGCGCGACCGCGATGACGAAGCGTCCCGCCGCGACGCTGCCCGACCGAAGCCCCGCGAGCGGGAAGCCCGAGCCGCGCGCCGTGCGAGCGTGCGTGACGCCGCCGACGTCGCGCGCGTCCGACGTCGCGTACCGCGCCAGATCCGCCAACTGATGGCCCGCCAGGCGCGGGTGCGCCGGTATGCCCAGCGGCTGTCCCGCCATCTTGGCCCACGCCATCCCGACATGAAGGCCGCGCGGCGTGCGGTCCGCCGTGTTGACGCGACGCTGGCACGCGCGGTGCGCCGTTGGCGGGCCGATGCCCAAACCGAGGGCCAGGCGCTGGCGACGGAGATCGGGCGGGGCAAAACGACCGGCCAGCGCACCGGCCCGCTGCGGGCGCAGTTGCCTGTGCGCAAGCGCGCTCCTGGCCACGCGTTGGATGGCCTGCAGCGCGATTTTCGCGCGACGCCAGAGCGTGCAGAGCATCCCGGCCGCCCAGAGCGGCCTGTGCGTGCGGTGCGCAGCCTGAAGGACAGCCGCTGGAAGCTGCCCTGGCTGATCTCGATTGAGCACCTGGTGGCTCAGGCCACCGGTCAACCACCTGCCGATCTGCGACCCTCCACTGGGTCCGACGCCGCCCCGATCGAAGGCGCGCCATCGGGTCGCGCGCCCGCGACGGCCGATGTGCCAGTGGACGCGCGCGTCGACGGGCCACCGCAACCCGTCGCGCCGGATCTGATGCAGATGTTGCCATTTGCCATCGATGAGCGGTTGCTTTCTTTGCTCGGCGCGATCTTCGCCGGCATTGCGGCGCTCGCGTTGGCCGTGCAGGGCCTGGGCTGGCTGGGTGCCCGCTTCCTTGCGCGTAACGAAACGTCAGCGAAGGGGCCGCGCAGCCCCCTCACGAGCAGCCCCCTCACGCGCAGTCCCATCACGCGCCGGGCGGAACAATTCACCGGGCCGCGCCGCGCGCCGGGCGAGGCCAAGCCGATCACACGCGCCACCGGGACGCCGCCGCTCGCAGTGCTCGGTGCCGAAACACTCGGCGCCACCGAGGTCCGCACATGCATCGCGCGCGTGGATCTCAGCGACGACATCCGCCTGCAGGCCGGCGCAATCACACTCATGGATCGCGTCGCCGAGCAGGTGCCGGAGGCTGGTCCCGATGCCGAGCACCGCGCGGCAATGGCGCTGCTGGTTGGCGACGCCCCGGCGATGCGCCGCGTCGGCCATGCCATCAATCTCGCAGTGGCCGCCATCGCGCGGGGGCGGCGCCCGCTGCTCGTGGACGCCGACGGTGTCTCGCGCGGGCTGACCCGCGCGCTCGCACTGGAACAGGACGGTCCGGTCGCAACCCCATCCGTGTTCGACCTGGTCAGTGGCGTTGCGATCCTGGACGATGCGGCCAATTGGATCCCCGGCTGCGAATTGGCGGTTGTTCCGCTGGCGGACGGCAGCGCTGGCGCGCTCTCGCCCATCGATCTCGATCTGCTCGGTGAAATCGCCCACGACGATGATTTTGACCTCGTCATCGTGGACGGCCCCGATCTGCTGGCGATCGCAGATGGCATCGGGGCGGACCGTGGCCCTTCCACCCGTCCTCACTTTGTTGTGTGTGAGGACGACGCGCGGGCGCGGGGGCCAGACACCGCCGAAGTTGGCCCCCTCGCAAGTGCCTTTGCCCGCGTCCACGGTGGCGCAGTCACCGCTGTGACGCTGGCCTCCGGTACACAGCCGTCCGATTTCGACACACCTGAGATGGTGCGATCCGAAACTGACACGCCGAGTGCGCACAGTGGACGAAGTGCGCAGCGCGTCGAGGCTGGCCGGTTGGACGCCGATGCCGCGGTCGCGAGCGTCGGAGGTGATCAGGGCGAACTGGTTCGACCACGCGTGCAGCCGTCCGCTTCTGTGGACCGCATTCGCGCGCGGCTCAGAGCACGCGCACGGGCAGACCGTCGCGCACAGATCAGCGCAACGGAGGGCGCGCCGGCTTTCCTCAGTGCATCTTCACAAGGCGTGGGAGACCGCGCGGCCGCCGCATTGAACGCGGTGGCGGCGACACGCCAGCGTGTTCTGGGCGATGTGGCAAACCGTGTTGAAGCCGTGCGCCAGGCCACGGCGGAGCGGGTCGCAAAATCTCCCGCGGTCGCAACGGCGGCACGGGAAACGGCACGACGGCTGGCGCGCAGAACGGCCGACCTTGCCGTTGAACAGGCGAGCAGTCGTGCCGCTGCTGCCGCTGACGCAGCCCGTCGCATGGCTGATACGGTCAGTGGCTCGATCGCCGGCGCCAGCGCGCTGGGCGCGGGGCGGCTCGGGGGCCCGCGCAGCGCAGCACTGGTCCCATCCGCCCCATCCGCTCAGGCGCGCGCCGCCACGCAGCTGCAAGGCCGGTTGCGCCGCCCGCCCGCCGCGCAACCCTCCCAAGGCGCATCTGCGTTGCCGCGTGCGGGCACCAATGACATGGTGCAGGCTGAGACGGACGAGGCATGGGCGCTGAACGACGATGGCAAGCCGATCATCCTGTGACGATGGCGAGGCGGCGCGGCCCCATTCAAAGCATCTGGGCCCCTCGTCTGACGGGCCAACGCGCGAAGGGGCAATCGGCGAAGGGCCGGCACCATCGGCGGCCGTTACGTATCTGGCCGGCGGCGACGTTGTGCGCGCACCCTCCGCCGACACTGATGCAGGCGGCGATGCGTCGCTGACGGCTGCGAGTGGCCCAACGGGGGCGCCGCCATCGCGGCGGCGCGGTGGCCGGTCGCGAACGTTGGTGGCGCGCGGTCAGGACACGCAGACTGTGGCCGTTCCAGGCGCGGCGTCCGGTTTCAATGTTGCCCGCGTGGCTGAGGATGCCGACGCCGGTGCCACCCTGGGAGGTGCGCACGCCGATCCGCGGGTGCCCGCCGATGCCAGCAACCGCGTTCTGGTCATCGCCTGCGGCGCGATTGCGCGTGAGCTTTTGACCATCGCCCGCACCGGCCCGCTTGCCCAAACGATGGACATCACGTGTCTTCCCGCCATCTGGCACAACACGCCAGAGCGGATCGTGCCCGGTGTTGCCGCCAAGCTGGCCTGGGCGCGCGGGCATTATGGACGCGTGTTCGTGGCGTATGCGGATTGCGGAACAGGGGGCGCGCTCGACAGGCTGCTGGCTGAGCACCCTGACGTGGAGCGGCTGCCGGGCGCGCACTGCTATGCGTTTTTTTCCGGCGTGGGCGCGTTCGAAGCCAACGCAGAGCAGGACCTGCGGAGTTTTTTTCTCACCGACTATCTCGCGCGCCATTTCACGACACTGGTCTGGGAGGGGCTGGCGCTCGACCGGCACCCGGAGCTGCGCGCTCAGGTCTTCGGCCACTACGAGCGCGTCGTTTACCTCAGCCAGACGGAGGACGCGGACCTTGTGAACGCCGCACGGGCGGCGGCAGCGCGGCTCGGTCTTATGTTCGAGCACCGGCACGTGGGCTATGGCGACGTGCCGTCGGTGCTTGATGGGGTTGGTCGCTGAGCGCTGGTGCGTTGCGGCCTGAGCGCTTCGGGAGCCTTGTTCGGTCGGGGGCCCTTGCGCTGCGCACGGGTTGTTCACACCATCGCGGCCAACAATGGGGTCTCGGGTCGGTTTTGACGAACCGCGCGTCGCGCGCAGCCGTTCGGTATTATGGTCTAGAAACGAAATGAGAAACGGCGGCGGGCAGTGGCAGGCAGCGCCCGCGCATCGAAGCCGCCGGCCTGAGCCCGCCGCAGCGGCTGCAACGAGGCGCAGTTCCTCCCCACTGAGATGACGGCCATGACCCAGACGCCAGAGACATCGAAGCACGCCGCAAAGGGCAAGGGCGCACACCGCGCGAACGCCTCAATCGAGGTGACCGCGAAGCATGCGATCGAGACCGAAAACCTCGGCCAGCTTTTCCCAGCCGGCACGCGCGTTTACCTCGCCGATCTCGGCACGCATGATGTTGATGGGTTGGTCGCTGGTGCCAAGCGGCTGACGGCGCTGGGGTACCGGCCCGTGCCGCACATCGCCGCCCGCCGGCTGGCAAACGCGGCGGACTACGCGGCCCGCATTGCACGCTTCACCCGCGAAGCCGCGGTGGAAGAGTTCCTCATGGTGGCCGGTAGCCCTGAGCGCCAGGTCGGGCCGTTCGCCTCCAGCCTTGAACTTCTGCGCACCGACATCCTCGCTGACAACGGCGTGAAGCGGTTCGTTGTTGCTGGTCATCCGGAAGGCTCGCCGGACTTTCCCGATAGCGAACTGATGCCGGCGCTCTTTGAGAAGGCGGAAGCGGCTGAGCGGATGGGCGCACAGATGCGCATTGCCACGCAGTTCAGCTTTGACGTCGATCGCATCATCGCCTGGGAGCGCGAATTGCGTGCTGCGGGCGTGTCAGCGCCCATCGACATCGGGGTGGCGGGCCCGGCCAAGCTGACCACGCTGATCAAGTACGCGACGATCTGTGGTGTCGGCCAGTCGCTCGGCTTCCTGAAAAAGCGGGCCGGCGCATTGATGGCGCTGGCGACGAGCTACGCCCCCACTGACGTGGTGGAGCCGCTGGAGGCGCATATGGCGAAGGAGCCTGACACCTTGATCGACGCCATTCACGTGTTCCCCTTTGGCGGATTGGTGAAGTCTGCCGACTGGCTCGTGGCGCACGGCAACTGGGATCGTACCCTCCCCCACGCCGCCTGACCTGAAACGCATCCCTGGTCGGCTATCGATGACCGGTTATCGATGCGCGGCTATTGATGGCCGGCCAACGTCGAGCTCATCAGCCGGGCCAGTGGCAAGGTAAAGCTGGAAGGCCAAGCAGCCAAACCTCTTGCAGCGCATCGGACGTTTGCTTTCCCCCGGCGCCACACGCTTGAGCAAACGTCCGAACCCCAAAACGAGCCGGCGGCAAACGGGCGTCGGTGCATTTGGTCTAAGGCGACACGCAAGATCGCCACTTTGCGACGCTTGTGACAGGCCACTGCCAACGGCTGTGTTTATACGGTGCGTGCGGCGCCGCGCCGGGCTGGCCGCACCGCAGTTATGATCCGGCCGGCCCAACCGACGCATTGCCGCTGTCCGCCAATTGAACAATGACGCCCGGGGGCGACAACACACCCGGGCCGTCAGAACTCATCCGATCCAGGTGGCATCACCTGGATAGAAAGACGCAGCGACAAAACGAAAACTGAGAGCGGTTAAGAAAACGCACGTGAACGTGAACCGCCCTAACGCCCGCCCCATCCAGCCCCTGGAGCCAAATTCATGACCCGTACCGTCGTTGCCTCGGCCACTAAGGAAATCGCCATCGGCTTCGATCAGCCATTCTGCGTCATCGGCGAGCGTATCAACCCGACCGGACGCAAAAAGCTCGCGGCAGAGATGGTCGAGGGCAACTTCGAGACCGTCGAGAAGGACGCGCTTGAGCAAGTGGCGGCCGGCGCAACAATGCTGGACGTGAACGCCGGTGTGACGGCCGTCGATCCCAACGAAACTGAGCCGCCGCTGCTGCGCAAAACGCTGGAGATCGTACAGGGCCTCGTCGATGTGCCGATCTCCATTGATTCCTCCGTGCCAGCGGCACTGGAGACGGGTCTGGAGGTCACCAAGGGCCGTCCGCTCGTCAACTCGGTCACCGGCGAGGAGGACCGCCTGGAGGTCGTGCTGCCGCTCATCAAGAAATATGATGTGCCGGTGGTCGCCATCTCCAACGACGAAACAGGTATTTCAGAAGACCCTGACGTTCGCTTCGAGGTGGCCAAAAAGATTGTAGAGCGCGCGGCAGACTACGGCATCCCGCCGCACGACATCGTGGTCGACCCGCTGGTGATGCCCATCGGCGCCATGGGGACGGCGGGCCTGCAGGTGTTCGCCCTGGTGCGTCGCCTGCGCGAGGAGTTGAAGGTCAACACGACATGCGGCGCGTCGAACGTGTCGTTCGGTCTGCCCCACCGCCACGGCATCAACGCGGCGTTCCTGCCCATGGCGATTGCCAGCGGCATGACGTCCGCCATCATGAACCCTTGCCGTCCGCAAGAGATGGAAATGGTGCGCGCTGCCAACGTGCTGATGTCGACGGATGAAAATTGCCAGGAATGGATCAAGATCTACCGCGAGCCGGCTCCAGAAGGCGAGGCTGGTGGCGAGGGCCGTCGCCGCGGTGGCGGTCGTCGACGTCGCGCGGAAGGTTGACGGCACCGCGCTTCGCGACGGCATTCACGGACTTCGGATCAGCCCGGAGCAGGATGTGATCGAAAGGCACGGTGGGCGCACCTAAATGTCGGAAAAGGCAGCCGGAATGATGCTGCGGCGGCGGATCATGATAACCTGAATGGCGATATGGTCCGTTTCTCTTGTTCCGGTTCTGACCTTTGCTGACGCTCGGCATCACGCGCACGCGCAAATGCCAGAACCATCAGGAACACATCGGCGCATCATTTCTCGTGTGACTTGTGCATCTGGCGTTCGGTTTCGAGACCGGCAGCACACAGGGACCAACCATCAGATGCGCTTTTCGAGGCGTTGGCCGCCGAGCCACGACAACTTCTTTGCCCGCGGTGCTTGAGGCAGACGCATGATGGACGACACCACAACTCTGGACGAGCCGCCCGTGCAGGAGATGGCGGGCGACGCGAGCGCCGTTGTCAACGAGCGCATTGACCAGCCACCGGCGGTCGAAACGGATGCGCTCGTTCTCTTCATGCCGAGCGGACGCCGTGGTCGATTTGCCAAGGGAACGCCCGTGCTGGAGGCCGCGCGCGACCTGGGCGTCTACATCGAGAGTGTGTGCGGTGGGCGCGGCCTTTGCGGGCGTTGCCAGGTCTCGGTTGCCGAAGGCCAGTTTGCGAAACACGGCATCACCAGCGCGGCGGACCACCTGTCTTCTTTCTCGCAGACGGAGGAGCGTTATCGCTCCAAGCGCCCGCTGGCGGATGACCGTCGCCTGAGCTGTTCCGCGCTTATCGAGGGCGACGTTGTCATCGACGTGCCGACCGATACGGCCGTCAATCGGCAGGTGGTCCGCAAGGCAGCCGACACGCTCGACATCGAGCGCGATCTGGCTGTCCAGTTGTGCTACGTGGAGGTCGTGGAGCCGGACATGGAGCATCCCTCCGGCGACCTGGAGCGCCTGCTTGAGGCGCTCCGGCTGCAGTGGGGATATGACGCGACCCTCGGGATCGATTTTCATCTCCTGCCCCGCGTTCAGGGTGTTCTGCGCAAGGGGGGGTGGAAAGTCACTGCGGCCGTCAGCGATGGCGTGCCCGGTTATCCTCCGCAGGTGATTGCCATTTGGCCCGGCCTGCACAATGAGGCGCTGGGGCTGGCTGTCGACATCGGCTCCACCACGATCGCCATGCATTTAACGTCCCTTCTGTCGGGCCTCACCCTGGCGTCTTCCGGGCGCTCCAATCCGCAGATCCGCTTCGGTGAAGACCTGATGAGCCGGGTCTCATACGTCATGCTCAATGAGGGGGGCGAAGAGCGGCTCACGGCGGCAGTGCGCGAGACCATCAACGAACTCGTCGACGAGGTGTGTGAAAGCGCAGGCGCGCAGCGCGACGATATCCTTGATGCCGTGTTTGTCGGCAATCCGATCATGCATCACCTGTTCCTTGGCATTGATCCCACAGAGCTGGGCGGTGCGCCGTTCGCGCTCGCGCTCAACTCGGCCGCGAACTGCCGCGCGACCGATCTGGGCCTTCATCTCAATCGTGGCGCACGGGTCTACATGTTGCCGTGCATTGCCGGGCACGTCGGGGCGGACGCGGCGGCTGCAACCTTGGCTGAGCGCCCCCACCGGGACGATGATGTGACGCTGCTCGTGGACGTCGGCACCAACGCTGAGATCGTTCTCGGCAGCCGGGAGCGCATGGTGGCTGCCTCGTCACCGACCGGGCCGGCGTTCGAGGGGGCGGAAATTTCCTCAGGTCAGCGCGCCGCCCCTGGCGCGATCGAGCGCGTGCGTATTGATCGCCACACGCTGGAGCCGCGCTTCAAGATTATTGGCGTGGATGTCTGGTCAGACGAGCCGGGGTTTGACGGCGCAGTCGACAAAATCGGTGTGACCGGTATTTGCGGCTCGGGCATCATCGAGGTTGTGGCGGAGATGTTCCTGGCGGGCATCATCACGCCGGATGGCACCATTGATGGAACAAAATCCGCAGTGAGCGACCGTATCGTCGAAGACGGTCGCACGTTCTCCTATGTTGTGCGCCGCGGGAAGCAGGAACTGCGCGTCACGCAGAACGATGTGCGGGCCATCCAGTTGGCAAAGGCCGCGCTCTATGCCGGTGTGAAGTTGTTGATGGACCGGCTGGGCACCGACCATGTCGACCGTGTGAAGCTCGCCGGTGCGTTCGGCACGTTCATTGATCCGAAGTACGCCATGGTGCTGGGCCTTGTTCCGGACTGCCGGCTTGACGGCGTGTCCAGCGTTGGCAATGCGGCCGGCACAGGGGCGCGGATGGCCCTGCTGAACAAGGGCTATCGCCGCGAGATCGAGCACCTTGTGGGGCGGATCGAAAAGGTCGAGACTGCAATCGAGCCCAGCTTCCAGCAGCATTTCGTGGCTGCCATGGCGCTGCCGAACAAGACCGATGCCTTCCCCATCCTGCGCGCAGCCGTCGACGTGCCGGCCATGACCGGAGAGGCGCATGCCGGCGCTGGTATGGATGAGGGGGCCGCCCGCAGTGGCCGCCGCCGCTCTCGCCGTGCCGCCCGGTAGCTCAGTTTCGGCGCCGGTTTCGCTCCAGCCCTTCCACCCGCTTCACGGTTCAGTCAATTCCGCGAGATAGATTGATCCGAGCAGCAGGTTTGGAAAGGGAGTGAACGTATGCACGTTCTGATGGGGCTGTTGGCCGCGATTGGCCTTGTTGCGGGCATTCTCTGGCGCATCCGCATGGCCAGTGAAGGCGCACGCGAGATCGTGGGCACAGCGCGTGATGCCCGCTCAGCGGTTCGCAAGTGGGGCTGGCAGCGCAAGTTCAACCGCTCAATGCTCAACGACATCACCGATCCGCGCGAGGCGGCGAGCGCCATGATGGTTGCCGTGGCACAAGAAGACGGTGCCATGACAGAAACCGAGTCCAAGCTCATCCAACGTTTGATCCGCGCGCACTTTCAGGTGGACGAGGCAGAGGCCGGCGAATTGTTCGCCTTCGGCAGGTTCCTGGCGCAGGATGTTGGCGATCTGGGCGAGTACCTGCGGCGCCTGTCCAAGCCGATTGTGCGTGTGTGCTCGCACAAGGAGCAGAGCGATCTGGTGACCATGCTCCATGCGGTCGGCAGCGCTGATGGCGCCATCGATCATGTTGTCGAGCATGCTGTGCTGCGCCTGAGGGACAAGCTGGCGGTTTAAAAGCGAGACCTGTGATCGCGCAGCGCGTCGGCGCTGCGCATTTTGGTGTTGCGCGGCAAAGCCGCGGGCGCCGCTTGGCGCCTACGCTACGCTGCTGAAGTGGAAGGTAATATCAGGGTCGAGGCTTTTTTCCGGGCTTCACTTGAGCGCGCAAAGCCGCCCCTAGAGCGGGTAGTCCCGATCAGGGTCGACGCCTGCCTCCTCCAGGAATTTGCGCACCTTGCGCACATGGTCCGGCGTGAGGGAGTGGTGGTCGTGGTGGAACTCAGTGAAGTGCCCGTTGAGGCGCACCGCGTAGCGACCGCCGCTGCGCTCTTCCATGTCCGCGCCAAGCTCTTTCAGCACGCTGTCGACGGCATGCGGTGCGATGTTCGCGCTGACCGGATGGGCGAACAGGGCGTGCAGCACCTTGCGGTGTTTGTGGTTCATGAGGGAGCCTCCTCCGGCTGACAGGCGCTGAGTGGATCGCGCTTGCCGCAGGTTAGGAACGCCCTCCGCCTGGAGCCTTGACCGATATCAAGAGCCCCGCGAGTGCATCAGCGGCGCGTCACAACTGAGCGCGCAGCCAAACGGCGAGCGCCACCGTCTGTGCATCGCTCAGAGGTGATGGTGGCTCGGGGTAGGGGTCATCACCCCAACGGGTATCCGTGATCGTCACCCCGTCCCAGGCGCGCGGGCGCTCGTAGCGCGGGATCAGGTGGACGTGCGTCTGCCGCAACTGGTTGCCTAACTGCTTGATGTTCAGCCGATCCGGCGCAAACGCGGGCTGGAGGACGGCCTCAAAGCGTTTGAGCGCGGCGTGCAGGCTCAACCATTCGGCGTCGGTCAACGCGGTCAGCGCCCCCTCGCAGGGGCGGATCAGGTTCAGCTGGACGCGGCCGGGATAGCACTGGTTGGGAAACAGGTGCCAGGTCCAGTGCGCATCGGCGCCAAGAGCAAGCCGTTGATCCATGGCCGTCGCCTTGCCTCGCCTCGCCCTGTCCTGCCGCTACTCGGCGGCAGGTGCCGGCGCGGGCGTCCGGCTGGTGGCCGGCTGGGGTTCGCCCACCTGGATCACCGGCTCCATCGCCAGCAGCTGCTCGGGCTCCAGATGGCAGAGAACCGTGTGGCGCGGTGCGAACTCGCGGATCGGCGGCGGCGTGGTCTTGCACACGTCCATCACGTATGGGCATCGCGTGCAGAACGGGCAGCCCTTCGGCGGGTTGACCGGGGACGGCAACTCGCCATCGAGCACAATCTTGCGCTTCTTGACGGAGGTGTCGGCGATCGGCACAGCCGCCAGCAACGCCTCGGTGTAGGGATGATAAGGCGGCGCGAAGACTTCGTCCGTCGTGCCCTTCTCCATGATCTGGCCGAGATACATCACGACGATCCGGTCCGACAGGTAACGCACCACGGACAGGTCATGGCTGATGAAGAGCAGCGTCGTGCGGTGCTCGCGCTGGATGTCCATCAGCAGTTCGGTCACGGCCGCCTGGACGGACACGTCGAGTGCGGACACTGGCTCGTCGGCAATCACGACCGACGGATTTCCCGCAAACGCGCGGGCGATGCCGATGCGCTGCTTCTGGCCACCGGACAACTGGCGTGGTCTGCGGTAATAAAAGTCCCGCGGCAACTTCACGATATCGAGCAGCTCCATCACGCGCTGCTTGACGCGTTCCGGGTCCTCTTCAACGCCGAACTTCTTGATAACGCGGGCGATCTGCGAGCCAACAGTGTGGCTCGGGTTGAGCGTGTCGAAGGGGTTCTGGAAGACCATCTGCAACTTGGAAATGGTCTTCTCGTCGCGCTCCTGCACGGGCATGTCGCCCAGTTCGACATTGCCAAGGACGACGCTGCCCGAGGTCGCTTCCTCAAGACCCATCAACACCTTGGCGAAGGTGGATTTACCGCAACCTGACTCGCCCACGATCGCCACGGTCTCAGCCTCACGGGCACGGAAGTTGAGCGCTTCGTTCGCTTTGACGACCTTTTTCTCTCCGCTCAAGATGCCAAGGCCGGAGCGCTCGATTGAATAGTGCTTCGACATGTCCTCAACGCGCAGCACCACGTCGCCGGCTTCGGTCGCCTCCACCTCACGCGGCTTCGGGCGCGCGGCATCCCAGTCGATCTCATTGTAACGCACGCAGCGCACGCGGTGCCCCGGATCGCCCTCGACATCGATCATGGGGAAGGGCTGCACGTTGCAGCGTCCCTCCACAAAGTGCTCGCACCGAGGGCCGAAGTAGCAACCGGTCGGGCGCATGTGCGGCAGCGGCAGTTGGCCAGGGATTGCCACCAGCGGACGCGCATTCTTGTCGGCGCCCGGCACAGGAATGGAGTTGAAAAGCCCGCGGGTGTAGGGGTGACGCATCTCATCGAAAACGTCGTGGATGTCACCCACCTCCACGGCCTCGCCGGAATACATGACCGTCAGGCGGTCGCAGGTCTCCAGGATCAGGCCCAGGTTATGGGAGATGTAGATCATGGAGGTGCCGTACTCGGCGGAGATCTCCTTGATCAGTTCCACGATGCCGGCCTCGACGGTGACGTCCAGTGCGGTCGTCGGCTCATCGAGGAGCAGAAGGCGCGGGTTCGACAGGAGCGCCATGGCGATGACGACGCGTTGCTGCTGGCCGCCGGACACCTGGTGGGGATAGGAATTCATGATCCGGCTCGGGTCAGGCAGGCGCACCTTTGCCAGCATGTCCCGCGCCCGGTCGTAGGCCTCACTCTTGGTGATGTCCTCGTGGTAGAGCGGCACCTCGGCGAGTTGGTCCGCGATCCGCATTGACGGATTCAGTGAGGCCATGGGCTCCTGATAAACCATGGCCAGTTTCGAGCCGCGGATCTGGCGCAGCTCCTCCTGAGACATGGTCCGCATGTCGCGGCCTTCGAACAGGATCTCGCCGTCGACGATGCGCCCGTTCTTGCCCATGTAATTCATGATCGCGAGCGCGACGGTCGATTTTCCGCAGCCGGACTCGCCCACAATACCATGGGCTTCGCCCGGCATAAGCTTGAGGTTGAAGTCGACGACGGCCGGGATCTCGCCCTGGCGCACGAAGTACGAGATGGACAGATTGCGGCACTCAAGGACGGGCGTTTCTTCGCTCACGCTGTTTCCTGTTCTTTCAGTTCCCGGTCTGGTCGGCCCGCTTGGCTGGCGGCGCCGACCCGGTCAAAGGCCTTTGCGTTGCAAGGCACTCCGTCAGTCCCTGAGGCTCATCTCGCGCAGGCCGTCGGCCAGCAGATTGAAGCCCAGGATGAGTGTGGAGACGGCGAGCGTCGGCACCAGCAGCATGTAGGCGAAGCGGTCCACCTTCGCGACGTTGATGCTCTCGCGGATCATGAGGCCCCAGTCCGGATCCGGCGGCTGCAGCCCGAGGCCGAAGAACGTCAAGGTGGTGATCGCAACGGTCGTGTAGCCCAGGCGCAGGCACGCATCGACGATGATCGGCCCGCGCGCGTTCGGCAGCAATTCCACGATCATGATCCAAAGCGGACTTTCACCGCGGGTCTGTGCTGCAAAGATGTAATCTCGCGTTTTGGTGTCGAGCGTGAGCCCGCGTACGATCCTCATGATCGCCGGCGCTGAGGCGAAGGTCACGGCAATGATGATGTTGAAGCCCGATGGCCCGAGATAGGTCAGGATCAGGATGAACAGGATCAGCACCGGAAAGGCGAGCAGCACGTTTGCGATGAACGAGATCACCTCGTCCCACCAGCCGGAGAGATAGCCGGCCAGCAACCCGAGCATGGAGCCGACGGCATAGGCCACCGCCGTCGCCGTGACGCCCCAGACCAGAACCCGCTGGCAGCCCCAGATCACGCGGGAAAGAAGATCTCGCCCTTTGTAGTCAGCACCGAGCAGAAAGTAATGGTCCCGTTTTTCGACGCC
>CAZGNQ010000025.1:0-2560 GCA_964527285.1 uncultured Hyphomicrobiales bacterium
GGACCGATGACAGCATGCCTTTGAGCAAAAGTGATTTGGACAGCAAGCCGCCGGACCGCTCGCCTTCTGGTTGCCTCGGCCAGGCCGCTAATCCTAACGCCTTCGCCCGGGCCCGTGATCCCAACGCCGGTGACGCCGCCCTACCATCAACGCCGAACACGCCATCAGGCGCCGGGGTGGCTCCCGCGCATGCGCGCTTCTAAACCGATAAGGTGCAACAATGCATAGCGTTGAGACGAACGCCGATGTCGGCGATACGCTGTCGGCGCCGATGCTGCCCGACAGCACAATGGGCCGTATCGTGTCGGTCACGGGCTCCAAGGCCATCGTGATGCTCGACAACGAGAAGCTGGCCGAACTGCGCAACACTGCAGGCAGGCCGGAAATGGGCACCCTGCTTGGCATCGACACCAACAAGACAATCGTGTTGGGCCTCATCACTGCGCTGAGCGTGCCCGTGCCGGCGCATCGTGACGGTGACCAGGAGGTCTGGATCGCCGAACTCGCTCTGGTGGGGGAACTGGCCAAGCTGTCCAGCGGAACCACCAGCGGCTTCATGCGTGGGGTCTCGGTGTATCCGGCTCTGGGCGATCCGGTGCGCGTCGCCACCCAGGATGAGTTGCGCAAGGCCTTTTCAACCGATCAGAACAGCGCCGTTCAGGTTGGGCGCATTCGCCAGGACTCCTCCATCCCGGCAATGATCAAGACGGATGATCTGCTTGGCAAGCACTTCGCCATTCTCGGGACGACAGGAACCGGCAAGTCCTGCACAACGGCGTTGATCCTGCGGGCCATCCTGGACAAGAACCCCAACGCCCACATCGTTCTGCTCGACCCGCACAACGAGTACGCCACATCCTTTGCTGATCGGGCAGAGGTTATTTCTCCTCGCGATTTCCACCTCCCCTTCTGGCTTCTCACCTTTGAGGAGCTTGTGGAGGTTTTCATTTCAGACCAGTCCGCCCGAAAACAGGAAGTGGAGATCCTCCAGGACCTGATCCCCGCCTGCAAGGCGAAATATGGCTCAGCCGCACGCGGTGAAAAATCCAGCCTCAAGCGGGCCGAGACAAGCAGTTCGCGGTTCACTGTCGATACGCCCGTTCCGTTCCGGATATCTGACCTGATCGGCTTCATTGACGATCGCATGGGGATGCTTGAGAACAAGAAGGATTTATCTCCCTACCGCCATCTGAAGACGCGGATTGAGACGATCACGCACGACGAGCGTTATGCCTTCATGTTTGGCAATCTCACCGTGTCCGACACGATGGCCCAGGTGCTGGGCCGCATCTTCCGCGTGCCGGTCGAGAACAAGCCGATCACCATTCTTGAACTGACCGGTCTGCCCAGCGAGATCATCAACGTCGTCGTTTCGGTGCTTTGCCGCATGACCTTTGATTTCGCGCTTTGGGGCGAGGGCAAGGTGCCCGTCACGCTCGTCTGTGAGGAGGCGCACCGCTACGTGCCGATGAAGGCGAACGCGGGCTTTGAACCGGCCAAGCGTGCCATCGCGAAGATCGCCAAAGAGGGACGAAAATACGGTGCGTCGTTGTGCGTCATCACGCAGCGCCCCGCCGAGATCGACCCCACCATCCTGTCGCAGTGCAACACGGTGTTTGCGCTGCGCATGGCGAACGACCGCGACCAGGAGATCGTCCAGGCAGCGATCTCGGACACCGGATCGGGCCTTTTGGAGTTCCTCCCGGCGCTCGGTGCGCGCGAGGCGATTGCCTTCGGTGATGGCGTGACGTTGCCTGTGCGCATTAAGTTCAACGAATTGCCGAAGGAGTTTCTCCCGCGCTCCTCAACCGCTAAGTTCACTGAGAAATGGCAGTATAATGTTGATGACCCGGGTATTCTGCACCGCATTGTCGATCGCTGGCGTTCGTCCGGTCTTGTTGAGGCGGTGATCGACGAGATGCCGCAAGAGTTCGCATCGGCACCACTCGCGACCGCCGGTGCCGGGGGTATTGCGGATCACGCCGCGCAAGGGGCGGGCCAGCCGTCGCAAACGACCACGCTCGATGCGTTCGCCGACAGTGAGGCAGACTTTGGGTTTGCTGCCTTTGAAACAGCCCAGCCCGCCTACGAAGGCTTAACGAGGCCAACACAAACGCACGCCGACCACGCGGCTCCAGGTGCGCTCTCCACGTCAACTGGCGCAGCGCTGGCCAGCGATGTGGCGCATGGGCTAAGGCGTCCGCTGCGCCGCCCCGATGCGCCGCTGACCGAGGCCATCAACCCGGTGGCGACATCGAGGGAGCCGTCCACGCCGGAAGCTGCTGGCCATGTGCGTCCCGCCGCCTGGCATGAGCCTGCGGCTGGGCAGCACAATGGTGGCCTTTCCACGTCGGGGTACCCGATGGCATCCGCGCAGCCGAAACACGCCATGGCGCCGGCACACCAGCCGGCCGCGCCGCATCCCGCGCCGCTCGTCCATGCACAGGCTGTCGCTGCACCACAACCGCCAGCGGAAGCAGCCATCCAAGGCGATCTGGCGCGCAACATCACCAGCCGCTTGCGCCGCCGTTTGACGCGCGATCCTGCGTGATGAGACGTG
>CAZGNQ010000025.1:2660-22222 GCA_964527285.1 uncultured Hyphomicrobiales bacterium
CATCACCAGCCGCTTGCGCCGCCGTTTGACGCGCGATCCTGCGTGATGAGACGTGCCCTGTGTCCGGTGCGCAAGCCGCGCCGGATGCTGATGCAGCCGTGATGATTGGGCAAACGGTCGATCCGTTTCGACTGGTCTATTGAGCGCCCGTTGACGGGTGGGCGATCACGTCCGCCCGTCGATGCGGGCTTGTAGCGTGAAAATGCCTTGGACGTCTTTTCAGTGGTCTGCTGGTTCTGACATTTGCTTCCCCCTGGCATGAAGCGCTTGAGCAAATGTCAGATGCAAAAAGCTGCACAGGGCGATTAAAGTGCGGCGGTTTCCCGGATTGAGCGGGCGCCCACTTCCAATCAGAATAACCAAATTAGATCAGGAAAAAAACGCGTGTGCTTCGGCTCCGCCGCGTGACGGCGCCCGGCAACCGGCGCCGCAGAAATTGTCAGACCCTTTTGGAACCGTCATGACTGCATAGACCGGATGTGAGGCCTAATTCAATTGCGCAGTCTCGCGCAGGGCCCGCAATCGCGCACGGGCTCCACGGCTTTGATTATGCCAGCGTTGCATCCTGGTCGTTGCGCTGCCAGATGCGACGGGCAAAATTCTTCGTCGCGCTTTGACCGGCGGCTTGCTCATCAGGTGCGAAAACAGGGCGCAAGCCATCCGCTTCGATGATGAACGGGCCGTTCGTATAGCGTAGCCCATAGGATGAATGGCGTGCCCAAACGACGCGACAGGTCGCAACGAACTGCTCGTCCGGAATGATCAGCTCAACATTTTCCGGGAGAAAACAGGACTGATCGAGCTTGATCAACGCGCCGATGTCAGATTGGTTGACGATCCGGCAGATGTGGAGCACCCGCTCGTGGTCGTATGAGACCACCGCATCCTTCCAAACGGTTTCGCGTTCTGAACAACGACGCTCATCGATCACGAGTGCTCACTCCCGAATAAAAAACGCCCTTGGTGAAACGGTCATCGCCGCACCATTCCAGCTTTGCTGTTGGTCGATGGTGCGGTCGGCAAAGCCTGTCGACCGCGCCTGCGCCGCCGTGCATCGCGAAGGAGCAACTTGCGCGATTGTTGCCGCGCACCGCCAGCTTGTCAAACAATAGACTGAAATTGTTACGAAATCGAAAATCGAAGCGCCATAAAAGCGCAATCTTTCATCAAGTGTACGCCGTATTTTCCTTAAAACTCGTCCGATTTAGCCAATCGCCGGGCATGGGCGATTGTTGATGGTGGCAACAATCAACCAAGAGATCGCTTAAACGATCCGCGCGATTCGTTCCGGCTCCTCACTTCTCGCATCCGCCATGGTCGTTTCGCCCGCGACCAGCGTCTGGCCGACGGCAACCAGCGGAACCGCACCCATTGGCAGATAAACGTCAACACGGCTTCCCAATCTGATCATGCCGATGCGTTCACCCAGGCCGACGCGATCACCATCCTTGACAAAACCCACAATACGCCGTCGCCAGCCACCGGCAATCTGCACGACGGCAATGCGCACACCATCCGGCGTCTCGATCACGGTCGCGCGGCGCTCATTATCTTCATGCGCCTTTTCGCGCCACGGGTCACCAAATGCACCCGGCGTATAGATCGCCTTCATGATCCTGCCGGCGAGCGGCGCGCGGGTGATGTGCACATTGAAAAGACCGAGATGGATGCTGATCCGCAAGCGCTCGCCGTCGCCCAATTCATATGCTGGATCAGGCGTGACACTCTCAATGGCTTCGACGCGCCCGTCCGACGGTGCGATGAAAAGCCCGTCGCGTTGCGGCACGACCCGATCGGGATCGCGAAACGCAATCGCGAGAAAGATGGTTCCAAGTGCGGCGAGCCATCCGAGTGGCGACCACACCAGGAAGCCGAGCAGAGCCAACACTGCGCCGATGGCGATGTATTTGTGGCCGTCACGGTGAACGGGCGCGAAATTGTCGGCAATGCCGTCGAGAAAGCTGCGCTCTTGCGCCATGGTTCGGATGCTCCGGGCTTTCGGTGCTGGGCAGACACGTGTGGTCTGGTGTCAGCGGCGCGTAAATGCCGCGAAGCCTGCACACCGTGGTCCACATCGGCGCGGGGTTATGTCCTCGCCGCGTTGCTCAGTCGTTTCGATTGTTCAGTCGGCTGGTCAGGCAGGATCGCGGCAAAGGCATGGCCGCCGACGGCCGATGCGCAAAAACACATTGGTGTTGCTCGTCAGTTACTCTGCGCTCGTGTGGCACAGCCGACTTCAGGTCCCCATCCGCTGCCGATTGTGAAACCAAATGTCGGAACCGGGACGCGAGGCTGCATCGACATTCACCGCATCCATTGCATGGCTGGGGCGTGGCGAAGGAAGGCTGTTCGGGTCATCGCGCGGAGGTCTGTCGCCGACTGCCAAGCGTGTTGGTCAGACCGCCAAGCCCGCCTCTTGCGCCTCGGCCAGCTTGCGCCGTGCCTCTTCCGCTTCTTGTTGCTGGCGCCACATGCCTGCGTAGAGCCCATCGTGCGCCATCAGCTCCGCGTGCGTGCCCTGCTCGGCGATCGCACCGGTTTTGAGGACGATAATGCGGTCGGCGTGCACGATGGTGGAGAGCCGGTGCGCGATGACCAGTGTGGTGCGGTCCTTGGAGACCTCGTCGAGCGCGCTCTGGATTTCTTTTTCCGTATGGCTGTCGAGCGCTGATGTCGCTTCGTCCAGCATCAGGATGGGCGGGCCCTTCAGGATCGTGCGGGCAATGGCGACGCGTTGTTTTTCCCCGCCCGAGAGCTTGAGGCCGCGTTCGCCGACCATGGTGTCGTAGCCCTGTGGCAGAGCTTCGATCAGGCCGTCGATCTGGGCCATCCGTGCCGCCTCCATCACCTCCTCGCGCGTTGCATCGGGCCGCCCGTAGGCGATGTTGTAGTAGATCGTGTCGTTGAAAAGCACGGTGTCCTGAGGGACCACGCCGATGGCCGCGCGCACGGAGCGCTGCGTGACGTCGCGCAGGTCCTGCCCGTCAATGCTCACCCTGCCGCTTGTGACATCGTAAAAGCGGAACAGAATGCGCGAGATTGTTGATTTGCCAGCACCAGAGGGACCGACAATCGCCACCATCTGTCCGGCCGGCACCTCAAAGGTGACATTGCGCAGGATCTGGCGGTCTGGATCGTAGGCGAAGCAAACGTCCTCGAAACGCACTGTCGCATCGGTGATGCGGATCGGGCGGGCGCCGGGCCTGTCCTCGACCTCTGGGTTTTCGTCCAGCAGCGCAAACATCGTCTCAAGATCAACGAGCCCTTGTTTGATCTCGCGGTAGACCATGCCCATGAAATTGAGCGGCATGTAAAGCTGGATGAGCAGGGCGTTGACCATCACGAAATCGCCCACGGTCAACTCACGCGTGATGGCGCCCGAGGCGGCCAGCAGCATGCAGGCGGTCAGGCCGGCGGAAAAAATAACCGCCTGCCCGACGTTCAACCAGCCCAGGGAATAATAGGTGCGGACCGAGGCGTTCTCGTACTTTGCCATCGAGGCATCGAAGCGCCGGCTCTCCATCTCTTCGTTATTGAAATACTTGACGGTTTCGTAATTGAGCAGGCTGTCGATCGCCTTGGAGTTCGCCTCAGTGTCGCTGTCATTGAGGTCGCGCCGGATCGCCAGGCGCCATTCGGTCGCTTTCACGGTGAACCAGATGTACACCGCAACCGTCGCCACAATGATCAACACGAGCGTCGGCCCGAAATAGAACATCAGCAGCGCGGCGATGAGCAGCGCCTCAATAATGGTCGGCACCGTGTTGAGCATGCCCATGCGCACGATCAACTCGATGGAACGGATGGCGCGCTCGACAACGCGGCTCAGCCCGCCCGTCCGCCGCTCCATGTGAAAGCGCAGCGACAGCTTGTGCAGATGGCTGAAGGTGCGGTTGGTCAGCGCGCGCACCGCGTTTTGCGCCACGCGGGTGAAGAGCGCATCGCGGATGGAATTGAAGGCCACCATCAGCATGCGGCCGACACCATAGGCGACGATCAGCGCAATCGCGACGAGCGAAAGGGTCTGGACCGCGCTGTCGCCAGCAGCGGTGTTTGCCGTCAGCCAGTCCACCGCCTCCTTGTAGAGGACTGGTACGGAGACGGTGACGAGCTTTGCCATAATAAGGGCGAGGCCGGCCAGCACGACGCGCAGCTTTAGGTCCGGCCGGTCCGCCGGCCACATGTAGGGCAGCAGGTCGTGCAGAACGGAGAAATGTTCTGCGCGCTTGCCGATGATGGAGGCGTAGTCCCGTTGCTTGGCCGTTGCCGCGCCGGCGTCGTGCTCGGTGTCCGGACCGTCGGCGTCCCGCGTGCCTGCGTCAGTATCGCGTCCGCTGCCCGCGGATCGTCCATGGGGCGGTCGCCCGGCCGCCGGCAGTGATGCCGTCATCCTTCACCCGTCTGCGCTATCTAGAGCGGCCAACTGGCCCGCCCGTCACCTATGGGAAACGACGGCACCGCCCTCGCCGACCACGACGAACGGCGCCCAGTAGTTGGGGTGCGCCTGGGCAATGCGCGTTCCTTGCGGATCGCTGTCCGGCGCGTCGGCCGCCGTCTGGGCCGTGCGCAGGATGTCGAGCATGGCTTCACGCAACGCTGCCGCACGCCCCGTGGCCGGTGCGCGTTCCATAACCGACAGGGCTGCCGTCGTCACCTGCACGGCCGCCACGGTGTTCACAGGCCAGTGCGACACGAGCAACGAGCGGGCGCCAGCGTAGAGGAACGCGCGCGCAAGGCCCGCGAACGCCTCGGTGTCCGCGCCGTCGCCCGCGGCGGTATTGCAGGCCGATAGAACCACCCAATCCGCATCAAGGCGCAAACTGGCGACTTCAGATGCCGTCAGCAGACCGTCGTCCTCAGGAGCTGGACCCGTTTCGCGGGTTAGGCGTTCCAAAGCGGAGATGTCGCGCTGCGGCGGCGGCGTCAGCACCAGCGCAGGCTCGCGGGTCTGGCGCGCGCCCGTCAGTTGCGCCGTCTCGCCCGCCAGCAGCCCGTGGGTTGCGAAGTGCAGGATGCGTGCATCGGCGAGCGCGCCCAGCTTTGACAGCGCATGAACCTCGCGTTCGCGCGCGGCCGGGCCAATACGCAGGTTGGTCGGCGTGGCGCCCAGTGTTTCGGCAATGCAGCGCACTTCGTAGGCGGTGTCAGGCAGCGGGCAAAGGCTCGAAACGGTGGTCCCACCGCTCAAGGCGGCGCGGAAGACGGTTGCCGGCGATGACATGCCAGCGACGGCGCTCGCCTGCGCGATGCGGAGGGCTGGCTGTGCAGCTGGTGCGGGGCAGGCATCCGGCACCGGCACTGGCGGACACGTGGGGGTTCCGGTCAGCACAGGATCAGCGAAGGCGAGATAGGGCCGCGCGGCGCGTGACGGCCGTGCGAACCGACGCAGGGTGGCGAGTGCCGGAAGTGAGGGCAGCACTGTCACCGCATTGCGATGGACCAGCCAGGGCGCCCGCGCATAGGCCGCAAGGCGTTCTTTCGGCGCCAGGGCGGCCATCGAGGCTGCGTCCGGTACACTGGCGGCTGATGGTGCATCGTCGTTGGTCACCAGCACCTGAAACGGGAGCGCGTTCAGCGCGCCAGATGCCACGATCAGCAAATGGAGATCTGCCAGGATGTCAGCAAATGGAGAAAAAAGCACCTCGTGGAGTGTGCGCGCCCGCTTCAGGTCGAACGGCAGCACGGTGCCGTCAAAGAACGCATTGAGAAGATCGTAGCAGCGCAGCGGTTTGGTCTCACCAGCCCATTCAGCCGTGTCGAGCCCGCAGCGCAGCGCCTGCACGTGGTCGGCCACCTCACGCGTGGTTGCTGTTAGTTTTGCCCACCGCGTCTGTGTCGGCGTCACGACGAAGCCGTAAAGGTTTTCACCTGTTGAAGTGAACACCACGATCGCTTCGTCGGGCCGGATCGTGGCGCGCAAGTCATCCGTGGTGCGCGCTGAGGGGTTGGCGAGCGCGGCATAGGCTGGAAACGCCTTGGCGAGGCGTGTGTTGACCGCGGCCAGACGCGCGAGGTTGGTGTCCAGGTCGGTGCTGATGCGCGCAGTGATCGCCGGATCGCGCCTGCCTCGTGGTTGGCTGAGTGCTTCGAGCCGCGCGGCTTCAAGGCGCTTGATTGATGCCTCGATGTCCTGGCCCTCGCGGATGAGGGCGGCCAGAGGGCCTTGCGTGGCGGCGAGGCGCGCGGCCGTGCGCGCCAGCGCTTTCGAGGCACTGGAAACCTGCAGATCCTGCGCGGCGGCCAGGGCGGCGCCGTCGATCGCATCGCCATCAAGCGGCTGGGGCGCCGTCAGGGGGGCAATCGGGGCTGCGGGGTTGATCTCAGTTTCATCCGGCGATCGGGCATCTGCGATTGGAAGCTGTTCCACACGGCCCGTGCTGTCCATGCGTTGTTTCAGTCCCCAGGCTGCGCGGATCAGGCCGACGTTCGCCCGTCGTCTGTTCTCCGCAACATCGGCACCAACGGCCTCCGCGTCGGACAGCCCGCTCTGGCGGCGGGCGAGGGCGCGGGCCGCGGCGGTGGCCTCTGAAAAGCGTTGAAACGCTTCCGGCAACCGCCCCTCCTGCAGAAGCACAAGGCCCGTGCGCTCGGCCAGTTTGAGCGTCTGGGGGTGTGCCAGGCCGAACAGGTGATGCGTCAACTGCAATGCGCCGTCGTAGGTTGCGATCGCCTCTGCGAGGTCACCGCGGCCCCACTGCGCATAGGCGAGGTTGCTTTTGACAATCGCGATGGATGGATGCTCTGCGCCCAATGCCTCCCGGCGGATATCCAGCGCGTTTTGGGCGTAGCCAACCGCCTGATCGAATTTCGCCAGATCGGAGAGAAAGAGCGAGATGTTCGACAGCACGGTCGCAACTTCGGGATGGCGGTCGCCGTAGAGCTGGCGCAGGCGTCGCAGTGCTTCGAGGTAATGTGCTTGTGCTTCTTCATTGCGTTTCAGCGCGCGATAGACACCGGCGAGATTGTCGAAGTGGTAAGCGACGGTTTGTGAGTTCTTGATCCGCGATGCCAGGAAGATCTTTTTCGCGCGCTCCATGAGCGGCAGCGCCTGGGCCGGGTCTCCCCCCTGGTTGAGCAGCGTGCCGACGTTGCCAAGCGCAATGGCAAGCGATGGATCGTCGGGCTTCAGTGTGCGCTCAAAGATGCTGAGGGCCTTGCGCGAAAAGGAAAGCGCCTGCGCCATGTCGTCCTTGTCGTTGTAGAGGACGCCGATGTTGTCATAGAGGCGGGCGAGATTGGCGCTGCCGGGCTGGGCCTGTTCCAACGCGGCAATGGCTTTTTCATAAAGTGCAAGCGCCTCATCGTAGCGCGCAATCGTGCGGAAAATGCCGGCCAGTTGGTTGCGCCGGAAGGCAAGGCGCACGGCCGCGTTCGGGCGGTGTCGCAGTTCCAGGTCGATGGCGCGTTGGGTTGCCGCGATGGCGCCGTCATAGCGCCCGAGCGCTCGCAGCCGGCGGCCGACCTCCATCTCAAGGTTGGAAACCTGGGGATCGCTCTCACCGCGCCTGCGGGAAATGAACGCCTGTCGCTCCCGCACCGAGGCCAGCGCCTCGCTCGGCTGGGCAAGAAGATCATGAACCTGGGTCTGGGCGCTCAGCAGACCTGAGATGTTCGTCTCAAGCGGTCCGACCTGTGCGGTGGCGAGGTCGGATGCCATCAGCAGATCGCGCAGGCGTCGCACGCCAGCGCGCAAGGTTGCCAAAGCCGCCTCGCTTTTTTCTCCGCTGTATTCGATGTTGGCAATGCCGCCATAAGCCTTGGCGATTGCTGCAGGGTCCGTCAGCGCCGCGGCACTGCGCCCGCCATCGGGCGTTTGCGCGCGTGCGATCGAATGGATCACGGCGGTCGGCAAAAGGCCCTCGTCGGTCGCGGCGGCATTGATTGGGTCAACACCGCTTTCGGCCAGAACGATTGATCGCGCATAGGCGGAAAGCGCAGCGCTGGGTCGGCCTTGCGACGACAGTGCGGTCGCCTGGTCCATCAGCAGGGAGAGAAATGTCTTGTCCGCCTGGAGGTCGGCCTCCTTGGCCAGCAGCGCGTCGGCATCGCTGTGACGCCCAACCGCGGCGAGCGCCACCGCCAGGCCGGTTGCTGTCTCATGGGAGGTGGGGTGCGCTGTGCCCAACCGGTCGACATAGATGGCGTGCATCTGCGTGTAGGCAGCCACGGCCTCGGCGAAGTCGTGCGCGCGGATGGCATAGATTGAGCGCTGGCGCAGTGCGGCGACATAAGGCCCGTCGAGCTTGAAAAAGCTGTCCGGCAGCGTGGCCGTTCCCGGCTGATCGTCTGCGGCGCCGCCGCCCGCGCGGTCGTCCTGTCCGTCGGCTCCGGTCAGCGCGACTGCGCGCATCAGGGCCAATTGTCTCTTCACAATGGCAAGGGCCGGTTTCCAGCGCTTCAAGATCGCCAGAGTGCGCTGGTACTCCCGCAGAATGTCGACACCGCTTGCGTGGTTCGGCCCAAGGGTTTGCGCCCGGATGTCGAGGACCTGATCGTAGAGCGGTATCGCCAGGTCGCTGCGGTTGCTGGACGCAAGCGCAATCGCCTGGAAATAAAGAAACATCGACGCAAGCGTTGTGCGTTCACCCACGAACGTTGACACGATGGCGTGCCCGCGTTTGGCCGCGCGCTCGGCGTCGAAATGGCGCTTGTCCTTCATTGCGGCCTGGAACTCAGACCGCGCTGCCTGGATCTGGGCCATAAGCGCTTCGTCTGAGGGGCGGTCCGGCTTTTCGGTGTTTGCACCGTCAGCCTTTGCACTCGACGTGGCCGTGGACGTGCGCGGGGACGTGCCAGCCGGTTGACCGGTCTCTGCGGCCGATGCGGCGTGGGCACCCGCTGGGAGCATCGCCAAGACGAGTGCGGTCGCCGCCACACGGGCCCATTGGCGTTCCATCGCATGCCAGAGCCCGAAGCAAGCCGGCCGCCCCGCTAAAGCAGCGTTTGTTGCTCCGCACCGCTTCGCCTGTCTTGCCACGCGCCCCTCCATTGCTGTTCGCCCCTGGTGGCGGAACTGACGGCCGCGTTTGTGTGGCGTGAGATCGGGCAGGGGTAGGGCAACCTGCCGGTCAGCCAACGCCAATTCCCTCAGCGTCTGCCACGCGTGGCTCAGCCAGTGCCGCAGACCACATGTTTTGCAGCGTTTGTGTCGGGCACTCGCACGCCCCCGCACGCAAACAATCTGGTGTGCGCTTTTTTTCCGGGGCACCCGTCTGAGAAGCCTGCGCCGGCCGGTCAGATTGCGGGCGCGAGGTCGAGTTGGCCCTCAAGACGCGCGAATGCCGCCTGTGTCACGGCTGCTTCAAGCCCCACCAGCGGCGGGCGGACCGAAGCCCAGTCAGCATGGCCCGTGCGGCGTGCCACGATCTCCTTGAGCAACGGGATGACCGGCGCGCTCTGGATGGTGCGTCGCGTTTGGCTGGCGGCCTCCTGCAGGTCATCGACATTGGCAGCCCCACCATCAAACGCGTCCAACACGGCACGCAGCGCTTTGGCGTTCACGTTTGCCGTGGCCGAAATGCAACCCGCGCCGCCGGCACGCAGATTGTCCAGCAGTGTAAGCTCCGATCCGGAGAAAATGTGCAGGTGCCGAAAACCGGTGATCATTGCGCGCGTGTTGTCCCAGTCACCCGATGAATCCTTCACGCCCCGGATTGCGTTGGGGTAGCGCGCACACAACCGCTCCAGCAAATCGAGCGAAATCGGCACCTGTGAGACCTGCGGGATATGGTAAAGATAGAACCCGAAGCCACGTTCCCCGACGCCTTCGATCAAGCCGGAGAAAAACGCAAAGAGCCCATCGTCGCTGACACCCTTGTAATAGAAGGGCGGGAGCACGAGCGCAGCCGTCACGCCAAGGTCAGCGGCGTGTCGCGTCAGGGTGACGGCATCGCCAAGCGCACAGTGGCCCGTGCCCGGCATCAGGCGGCCAGGCGCGATGCCGGCGCTGTCGATGAGGGCCTCAAGCAGATGACGGCGTTCATCCAGCGTGAGCGAATTGGCCTCGCTGGTTGTCCCGAACGGCGCAAGGCCCGTGCAGCCATCGTCCAGAAGGTTGCTGGCAAAGGCCGTGAACGCGTCACGGTCTGGCGCGCCGTCCGGCGTGAATGGCGTCAGCAAAGGTGCGATCACGCCGCGCATGGCGCCTGGCAGTGGGTCGGTGGGCAGGCCGGGCTGTGAGGACATCGCGGGAACCCCCAGTGTTATCAGTGACCGTTGTGTCGGCGGCGGTTGGCCTGTCGGTTGGACAATCGTGCGTTCAGGGCATCGGAATGCCGTCGGGCTGAGGCACGGGCACCTCATAACCACGCGCAACGGCGGGGCGGGCGGCGCACGCCAGATACCAGCGCTTCACGTTGGCGAACTCATTCAGATCGATGCGTTGCCACTCAAATCGCGATGCCCAGGGCCAGGTGGCCATGTCGGCAATCGTGTAGTCATCACCGGCCACGTATTCCGACTTCGCCAACTGCCGGTCGAGCACGCCGTAAAGCCGCCGCGCCTCCTCGCCGTAGCGTTTTTCAGCATAGTCCGACGTGCCCGCATTGTACTTCAGGAAGTGATGGGCCTGGCCGAGCATCGGACCGAAGCCGCCCATCTGCCACATCAGCCATTGGAGGGCGTTGAAGTGGGCGGCGCCATCACGTGGCAGGAATTGCCCGGTTTTTTGCGCGAGGTAGACAAGGATGGCGCCTGACTCAAACAGCGACTGGCCGGTGTCGTGGTCGTGAATCGCGGGGATGCGATTGTTCGGGCTGATCGCGAGAAACGCCGGCTTGAACTGATCACCTTTCGTGATGTCAACGGGAAAGACCGTGTAGGGCTGCCCGATTTCCTCCAGCATGATTGAAACCTTGCGCCCGTTTGGTGTGCTCCAAGTGTGCAGATCAATCATGTGCGTGTCTCCGCTGAAGCCCCCTTGTGTCGCCCCGCTCGGGTCGCGACGAGGCCGGTTAGGGGGATCGTGACGTCGGTGCCCCCGGTGCAATTCCATACCAAAGTGCGCCGACCACGAGCAGCGCGTAGGGCAGGCCGGTCGCAACGCAGTAACCGATCGGACCCATCGCCTCAATCGCAAGCCCGGTAAGGGCGCCGCCGAGCATCGCACCGATGCCCCACGCCATCGAGAACCCTGCGTTCACAGTGACGAGATCGATGCCCTCGTAGAGCGTGCCGATCAGCGTCATCGCGATCGTGTAGATGCCGAAGGCGAACGTCCCGTAGAGCACCAGGAACGGAATAATGGGCCAGGCGCTGAGGTCGAACAGCGGGATCAATGCGGGGCCAATGGCTGCCGCGCCAGCGCAGATGAGGAACACGGCGCGCCGGTCCGTCCGGTCGGCCAGCCAGCCGAGCGGGATCTGGAGCGCGATGTTGCCCGCGATCAGGATGGTCAAAAGCCATGCCGCGCGGTCGACGCCGATGCCGTTGTCGAGGGCATAGATCGCCCACAAACTGAGCGCAGCGGCGTCCAGAAAGCCGAAGCAGGCAACGGAGAAAAGCAGCACAGGGATTTGCGCCAGCGTCGCCGACATGCGCGCCAGCGATGGCTCCTCGATGGCCGGCGCGCGCTTGCGCACCAGCAGCACGGGCGAGCCCATGGCCAGCAGCAGGATCGCCATCGCCGTGAAGGTTGCGATGCCCTCAAAGCCGATCACCGTGACAAGCGCAGGCCCAAGCGCATAAAGCCCGGAGACCACGGCCGTATAGCCGCCGACGACGGCACCGCGCGCGTGCGGCGGGGCAAACTGGTTCACCCACGTCTCGGAGATGACGAACAGCGTGCTGATTGCAAAGCCCATCATGAACCGCAGGACATACCAGGCGGCGATCGGGGGGATGAGCGCAAAGGCGACGATGGAGGCGGACACAAAGGCGAGGCAGACCACCGCCGTCAGCCACGATCCGAACCGCGCACACAGATGCGGTGTGACGGCGGCGCCCGCAAATATGCCAAGTCCTGCGCAGGCAGCCTGCAGGCCGATGATGCCAGCCGAGTAGCCGCGTGCCTCCAGGTTCAGGGAGAGCGCCGGATAGGTGTAACCGATGGTGAGCGAAAAGGCGCCGACGAGGCCGAACACGGCCAGCAGCGCCACCCAACGCCCGGGGCCGGCCGGTTCGGCGGGAAGCGACGTGACGGACATGGAAAAACCCGGGCATGCGGATGGCGACCGGCCAGCGTGACATGCCGGCACGGCCGCCAGCGCGGCTGAAACTCACGGCCGATGCGCCGCGCAGAATTCTTCGATGCTGAGTGTGCGAAAATCGTCGAGAGCTGCGCCCAGGCGCTCGTGGTCCCAATCCCAGATCGCAATCTCGAGCAGCGCCTCTTCGATCGCCGGGTTGAACCGCCGGCGCAACAGTTTCGCCGGCATCCCAGCCACAATCTCGTAGTTGCCGACGTCCTTTGTCACCACGGCGCCTGCCGCCACAACCGCGCCCGTGCCAATGCGCAAGCCGGGCATGATGACGGCGCCATGGCCGATCCAGACGTCGTGACCGATGTGCACCGGCTTGGAGCGACGCCACTCAAACAGCGCCGCTTCGTCCGATTTGTTGGGCCAGTACTTCGATGCCCGATAGACGAGATGGCTCGACGTGGCCCGCCAGATGGGATGGTTGCCAGGGTTGATCCGCACGTGCGCGGCAATGGAACATAACTTGCCAATGGTCGTGCTGATCACATCGCCATCGTTGACGATATAGGAGTAGTCGCCAAGCGTGCTTTCATAAAAGGCCGTGCGCGCGCCAACTTCGGTGTATCGCCCAAGGGTGCTGGCGCGCACATCGGCTGATGGGTCTATGCTCGGCGCGCTGTCGAGTGGCGTACTGGCGAGGTCGCGCTGCGGCTGCGCTGATCCGGCGGTGCGCTCAACGGCGGCCAGAAAATCGTCCGGCACACTGGTGTTTCCATCGTCGTTCAGCTTCATGGCGGTGCCGTCTCCCTGCGCTGCCATCCGTCTCGGACCGGTCTGGTCCGTCCCGCGCGCCCGACCTGAGAGCCCGCATGTCCGACCGTATCGCCGTCACCCCGCCGGAGATTGTCTCCTACATCAGGAGCGTCAGCCTGCGCGAGCCCGAAGTGCTCGGTCGGTTGCGTGCAGCGATTGCAGAGCGACACCGTGGCGGGTGGCATATGCCGCCCGAGCAGGCTCAGTTTATCTCCCTTCTGCTGGGGATCGCCGGGGCTTCGCGGGTGCTCGAGATCGGCACCTTCGCCGGCTACAGCGCGCTCTGGATGGCGCTCGCGATGCCTGCGGGCAGCAAGGTCGTCACGTGCGAGATCAATGAAGACTTTGCCGCGCTCGGCCCAATGTTCTGGGAAGAGGCCGGCGTCGCTGACCGGATCGACCTGAGGATGGGCGACGCACTGGCGACGGTTGCCCGATTGAAAGCCGAAGGTACCGCGGCGTTCGACGCCGTACTGATCGACGCCGACAAGGGTGGGTATCCGGACTACTACGAGGCGTGCTGGCCGCTTTTAAGGATCGGCGGTCTCATGCTGATCGACAACGTGCTCTGGCGCGGCAGCGTGCTCGATAACAGCGATCAGAGAAGGTCGACTGCGGCAATCCGTACGCTGAATCAACAGCTTCGCGACGACCGGCGCATCGATTTATCCACATTGTCGATCGGTGATGGTTTGACTGTGGCGCGCAAGCTAACCGATTGATTCTGCCGCGTTTCGACTGCAACACTTTCCGTCATAGAAATGTCGTTTTTTCATCAAGCGCGTGAAATGCAGAAGTTTTCTTGGCTTTTTCCAGTGCGCCATCTACAACTCAAGTGACGGTTGGAGCAGCCTTGGCCTGGTGGCGCGTACAAGGCACTGTCCAAGTGCGGTGCTGGGCCCCCTCAGCACCGCTTACCGACCACGTGGTGCGTCAGTTGGTAACCGGTCAGCGGCCATGGTCTGCCTGGGCCGGATCGGGCAGAGCAAACTGGTCGGCACTGGGTTATCGCACCAGTGGACGCGTCAGATCAGCACCTCGCCCGCCTGCCCCTAGGCCCGTTATTGCGCATTGCTGACGTCCCAACGCCTTGTCTCCACTTGGCCATTCCACTCGGGTCAGCGCGCATGGACCGGTACGCGATCTATTACACGCCTGAGCCTGGCTCGCCGCTTGCGCGCTTCGGCGCGCGCTGGCTCGGCCACGATCCTGCAGCGGATCCGGCCGGCAGCGGGCAACCGGCGAACGTCTCTCACACGCCAGAAAGCGCTGAATCGCCTGCGGCTCAGGCCTTACTGGATGTGCAGGACCGCATCACACAGACGCCGCGGCGCTATGGCCTGCACGCCACGTTGAAGGCCCCCTTCAGGCTCAAAGAGGGGCGCAGCCTGAGCGATTTAATGGATGCCATGGCGGCGTTTGCCGGTCGGACTGCCCCCGCTGAGGGACCGGCACTTAAGGTGACGCAACACCATGGGTTCCTGGCGTTGTGCCCCGACGGGCCGTGTCCGCAGATCAATCGGCTCGCAGCCTCGGTCGTCACCGCGTTCGAGCCCATTCGCGCGGCGCTCACGCCTGGCGAAGTCGCGCGTCGCCAGCCCGAAAGACTGAGCCAGCGCCAGCGCGAGTTATTGGACCTCTACGGATATCCGTTCGTGCTGGAAGAATTTGCGATCCACCTCACCCTGACCGGTCGGCTCGATCCGGATCGGGACCCGGTCGAAGCGCTCACGGCGCATCTCACGGCGGAGACCGCACCGGTCATCGCCGCGCCGTTTTGCATCGATGCCCTCACCCTGATGGGAGATCCGGGCGAGGGCGCACCGTTCCGAACCTTGCAGCGGTTTCAGCTCACCGGCAACGGATGAAGCGAGATCGCTTTTCGACGAATTTCGGTTCGCCTCAACCGCTCTCGCTTGTTGTCTTGGCGCGTTTTCCAGGACCGCTCCGCAAATCTGCTTCGCTGGAAAACGCGCGAGGCGGTTCGATGTGCAGCGCGGCACAGATGGGCGCAATGAAGGCCGCGACCGCGGTCTCAAGCGCTCCTGAATTGTCGACGCGAACATGCGTCATGTGTGCCGGCAGCGCGAAGGGCTGCACGTGCGCGAGGCGCTGCTCGATTTGAGCGCGCGTTTCGCGTCCGCGCGCTGCCAGCCGCCCGGCGAGCACATCGGGGCGGGCCCAGACTTCAAGCACCGTGATGCCAGTGCCAGCGGGCAAGGCCGCCGGCGTGAGTGCAGGAGCGTCAAAGACCTGGCGTGACACGTTGCAGACCACGGCCTTGGCCTGGCGCAGGTCGTGGTGAACGCTCACGGGCAGGCCATAGTCATGGCCGTGCGCAGACCAGTGGAGAAAAAAGGCGCCGGCCTGCACCGCCTCGGCGAATGCGGCCGCCGGCACATGGTCATTATCCTCGCTGCCATCGGGCGGACGGGTGATGCTGCGCCGCGGGAAGGCGATCCTTGGTTCGCGGGAAAATACCTGCCGTGCAGCGTCGATCAGCGTGTCCTTGCCGGCACCGCTGGGGCCAATGACGAGGAAGAGATGACCGGTGTCGGTCACGCAATTTTCTCCCCGCGCCGCCAGACCTCGCGGATGATCGGCGAGGCAGGCAGACGCCCGTCGTCGATCCGGGCCATGCGCACCAGATCTGCGCGCTTGCCGACAGCCAACTCGCCCCGGTCGTCCAATCGGACGCTTTCGGCGGGTGTCTTGGTCACCATCGCCACGGCGCGCGCAAGGTCGATGCCGTTGTCAGCATCAGCCAGCATCACCGCACCATAGAGAAGCGACGAGGGCACATAGTCCGACGAGATGATGTCGAGCAGGCCAGCCTCGGCAAGTTCAATGGCCGCAATGTTGCCGCTGTGCGACTTGCCGCGCACAAGGTTGGGCCCCCCCATCAAGACAGCCATGCCCGCGCCGTGGGATGCTTCGGCCGCCTCCATCGTCGTGGGAAACTCGGCGATCACCATCCTGTCGGCGATCGCCTCTTCGACATGTTCGGGCGTTGCATCATCGTGGCTGGCCAGTGGCAGCTCCCGCGCATGGGACATTTCCACGACGGCCGCGCGGTTCGACGCCGAATAGGCCTTCTGGTTTTCGATCTGCTGGGCGCAGAAAACACGCAACTCCTCATCCGTCATGGAGAACTTGCGGCGATAGTATTCCTCATACTTCTCCATCTTCCGGAACTGGCGTTGGCCGGGTGTGTGATCCATCACCGAGATCATCCCGACGATTTTCTGATCGAAGAGCCCGTCCAGGATGGAGAGCAGATCGCCTGCCGACACTTCACAGCGCAGGTGCACGTAGTGGTCCACCTTGAGTGCGCCGATCTCGCCCAGGGCTTCGAGCATCGGGCAGAACTGCTCGGCCAGCTCAACGCGAATGTCGCGCGCGGCAAAATCTCCGATGGTCAGCGCGTCGAACACGGTCGTGATGCCGCACGATGCCAGTTCCCTGTCGTGGTTCACGATCGCGGAATGCGTCGGCCAGACGCTGCCAGGCCGGGGCATCATGTGGCGCTCCACGTTGTCGGTGTGCAGTTCAACGAGCCCAGGGAGGACATAATCTCCCTCAAGATCAATGGCCCCCGGCACGCGCGATTGCCCCACACGCGCGGTGTCGACCTCGGCAATTATGCCGTCACGCACCACCAGCGTTCCGGCCACCACAGCGTCGGCGAGCACCAGTTGGGCGTTTGTCAGTACGGCTTCCTGCATCGAATGAACTCTTGAAATGAGGCGGCGTTGAACGGTGCGCCCTGCGTCGGTGCGCAATGATGTAGGCCGCTGTCGCCGCGCAATGCGGCCAGTGAAGATGGATGGCGCTGACGCCCGGCTCTCACTGCGCGCGTCACCAGAGCACTATGCAGCAAGCGGCGGGCGCTCGGGCATCGCAAACGTGCGTGTGCACAGCGCACGGCGCGTGTCGTCATCATGGAAGATGCCGATCACCGCTGCGCCGTCGCTACGCGCCTCGTTTATCATCTGGATGACGGTTGCGCGATTATCCGCATCCAACGAGGCCGTCGGCTCATCGACCAGAAGGATCGGATAGGAGACCGCGAAACTGCGTGCGATGTTCACGCGCTGCTGCTCGCCGCCCGAAAAGGTGACCGGCGACAGTGGCCACAGCGACGTTGGCACCCGCAGGCGCTCCAGAAGGAGCCTTGCGCGCTGTCGCGCATTCTCGGCGTCCATACCGCGCGCCAGCATTGGCGCCATGACGATGTCTTCGGTCGGCACGCGTGGTATGACCCGAAGAAACTGTGAGATATGGCCGAGCGTGGTGCGTCTGAGCTGCGCCACCACACGGGGCGCTGCGGTGGCCATGTCGATCATGCGGCCGGAGAGCTCTGCGCCGGACAGTTCGCCGGCCCGCACAAGCACCGCTCCGCAAGAGCAGGAATAGTTGCCGTAAATCATCCGCATGAGCGAGCTTTTGCCGGCACCCGACGGGCCGACCAGACCGACAGCCTCTCCCGCCATCACCTGGAAGCTCAACGCCTCCATGGCATCGATGGTCACACCGCCCTGGGCGTGCAGGGTGAAGGATTTTGAGACGTTGCGGACATCGACCATCAGCATGGGGCTTCCTCCTGCATTGGCCTGAACGTCCGCGCACCAATGACGCGGGCCGAGCGGCCAACCGGCCAAACGATCAGACCGTTCGCGGCGAACCGTCAGGGCTGCAGCACCGACGAGACGAGCAACTGCGTGTAAGGGTGTTGCGGATCATCGAGCACCCGGTCTGTCAGTCCGGCCTCACCCACGTTGCCGCGCCGCATCACCATCAGGCGGTCCGACAACAGCCGTGCCACCGCCAGATCATGGGTGACGATGATCACGGCGAGCCCCAGGTTCTGCACAAGGCCCCGCAACAGGTCGAGAAGGCGGGCCTGGACGGAAACGTCGAGACCGCCGGTCGGCTCGTCCATCAGCACCAACCGGGGATGCGTCACAAGATTGCGGGCGATCTGCAGGCGCTGCTGCATGCCGCCCGAAAAGGTTGCCGGCAGATCATCAATGCGGCTGGCATCGATCTCGACGCGCGTCAGCCATTCCGTCGCCGTTTCGCGAATGTTGCCGTAGTGCCGGGCACCGATCGCCATCAGGCGTTCGCCAACGTTCGCGCCAGCGGAGACCTTGAGCCGCAGCCCATCGCGCGGGTTCTGGTGCACATAAGCCCATTGGGTGCGCATCAGGTGGCGGCGCCGTCCCTCGTCCATGGTGAGCACGTTGTCTATGCGCGCGCCCGGCGTGGCGTCGTCCCGCGCTTCGGCATGGTACGCAATCCGCCCGTGCTCCGGTGTCACCTCGCCGGAGAGACAGCGCAGAAGGGTTGTCTTGCCCGATCCGGACTCACCGACGATGCCAAGCACCTCACCCGGCCAGAGATCGAAAGCGATGTCGTGGCAGCCCAGGTGGGCGCCATAGTGCTTTGTCAGACCATCCACACGCAAAAGGGGCGTCTCGTTTGTCGCGCCATCTCTTTGGCGCGAGGCGTCATCGGCAAGGCCACCGAGCGGCGGTCTGGCGCCCGTCGGTTTTGCGCTTGACGATGGAGAGATGGCTCCAGTCATTTTCGCTCCCCCAAAAGGTTTAGGCCCGGGTGTGCACCCGCCCATGGGCGGCAAAGTGGCCGTTGCTGGCCTGTGCTGGCCAGCCGTGCCGCGTCATTTTACTCCGCCGCAGCCGGTGTCTGGGCTGGTGTCTGGGCCTGGGCCTCAGCCTGGCCCTGGGCATTTTCGCCCTGATGGCCGAGCGCGCGACGCCGCTCGCAATGGTCCGTGTCAGAACAGACGAACATGCGCGTGCCAGCGTCGTCGGTGATGATCTCGTCGAGGTAGGAGCTGCCATCGCCGCACAAAGCGCAACACTGCGGCCAGCTTTGAACCGCAAACGGATGGTCCTCAAAGTCGAGCGGAATGACGTCGGTGTGGGGTGGGATGGCATAAATGCGCTTTTCCCTCCCCGCGCCGAACAGCATCAGCGCCTCGCTCTGATGCAGCTTCGGGTTGTCGAATTTCGGGATCGGCGAGGGATCCATCACATAGCGCACATTGACCTGCACCGGGTAGGCATAGGTGGTCGCGATGTGGCCGTTGCGGGAGATGTCCTCATAGAGTTTCACGTGCATGAGGCCATAATCTTCCAGGCCATGCATCCGCCGCGTCTCCGTTTCGCGCGGCTCCAGAAACCGCAACGGTTCGGGTATCGGCACCTGGAACACCATGATCTGGCCGGCCGCCAGCGGCTCCTCGGGGATGCGGTGGCGCGTCTGGATGATCGACGCATCGCACGTGCGCGTGGTGGTCTCCACGCCCGCGACGTTGCGGAAGAACATGCGGATGGAAACGGCGTTCGTCGTATCGTCAGCGCCCTGATCGATGATCTTAAGGACGTCGCTGCGCCCGACAATCGACGCTGTGACCTGGATGCCGCCAGTGCCCCAACCATAGGGCATCGGCATCTCCCGGCTGGCAAACGGCACCTGATACCCGGGGATCGCAACGGCTTTGAGCAGCGCGCGACGGATCATCCGTTTGGTCTGCTCGTCGAGAAACGCAAAATTATAATCCGCACCATCGTTGGGCCCGTCGCCCTC
>CAZGNQ010000026.1:0-21753 GCA_964527285.1 uncultured Hyphomicrobiales bacterium
CCAGGCGATGGCACCCAGCAGGACAAGCCTGAAGATGAGCGCCAGTCCGATGCCGATCCGCTGGGCGGTGGCGCGTTGCTCCTCAGGCAGCTTGTTGGTGATGATGGCAATGAAGACGAGGTTATCGATGCCGAGCACCACCTCCATCACGATGAGCGTGGCGAGTGCTGCCCAGGCAACGGGATCGGACAGCAGCGGCATGATGGCATCCATCGGTCATCTCCAGGTCGGCATGCGTGGACGGCGTGGTCGCGTTTGGCAGAAAGCCGCAAAGGCGCAACGGTTGCTCGGGCCTATGGCTGGGTGGGTGCTACCAACGCCGATGGCTCAGTGAAAGATGCGTATGATGAATACTCTTGATTGCCCGGAAAACTTTCGCTGCCCCATTGATTGACGGAGCGGCGATGTCGCGCAAGCGGCCGGCGGCCAACGACATGGCGGGGGACACGCCCGGCTGAACAATCCTCACGAGCGCGCCATGCCGGTCGGCATCAGCGCCACGCCACCTTTTTTTCCTGTTCTGCAATGTCCGTCAGATCGACACGCGCCAGTTCATCCTGGCGCTCGGGCGTCATCAACTCGCTCGCGATGTGACCGCTCACGGTCTCGGCGTGATGGGCAATATGCTCAGCCAGGCGCGCCGGCGTGACGCCATCCACAACCGCGACGGGCTTTTCGACGAGTGACGCCACCGGTCCGCCTTCGCCTCCCAAAAGCCGCATGATGAAGTACCAGCGCTGCCAGAAGGCCACCGCATCGGCCAGCCCTGCGAGCGCGGGACGTGCGGCCTCCAGATCGCGTGCCAAGTCAACAAGGCTCTCGTGGCGCTGCGGGTCGCGCGTCACGCAGCGCTCGAGCGAAAGCCAGGCAATAAAGTATTCCGTCTCCAGTAAGCCGCCGATGCGCTCCTTGATTTCAAGCTGACCGGGCTCGACCTGATGCACTCTGTGCTGACGCAGCCGATACAGCATGCGCGCACCGTCGCTGGACAATTGGTCTGGCACCCGTCGCCGGCCCATCACCTCGCCGTAGGTCGCTCGGAAGCGGTCGCAGGCATCCTGCGCCCCGCAAATGAAGCGGGCAGGAACGAGCGCGATATGCTCCCACGTGCGCGCGCCGTCCAATTGGTGCTTTTCAAACGACCGCATGGGCACGACCGGCGGTCCGGAGTTTCCCCAAGGCCGCAGCCGCGTGTCGATTTCGTAAACGCGCCCGCCCCGCATCTGGGCACCCAGCGCCGAACGCAACCGACCCGAAAAACGATTGGCACGGGTGGTGTCCGGCGCGTCCTCCGCGAAGAAAACGAGGTCAAGGTCCGAGCCCGGCACCAGGGCACGTGCGCCGAGCCGACCGTAGGCCGCGATGGAGATGGGCGCGCTTTGCATGTCCATTTCGTGCGCGACCAGGTCGACCGCATGGTGCACCGCCTCCTCGGCGAGGCGCGAATAGGTTCGCATGCCCCACTCCGGCAATTCGCGGCCTGTGAACACTTCCATCGCAATCAGGTAGGCGCGTTCGTTTGTCCAGGACCGCAAGGCCTCCAACCGCATCTCGTAACTCAGAGAAGAAAATATGTATTGGCGCGCGCGGGGATCAAAATCTGGCGCCTGCGGTGACGGTGTTGGTACGGCAACCGCTCCCCCCAGCGCACGTTCGGCCAGTACATCGGCAACATGTGGCGATTGGTGCAGCAGCTTTGCCATGAACTCAGACGACAACAGTGGGGAGACGACCGCGTCGCGCAGATCAGTACGCTGGCGCAGCAGAGCCAGGAACTGCCCGGCGGTCCCGAGCGAGCGGAAAAAGCTGTCAAGCCGCAGCACGGCGCCATCGGCATCCGCGGTGGCCATGGCACGCGCGGCAAGGTCTGCGCCGAGCCAGCCGAGATTGCGGCGCTGCTCCGGTGTGGTCTGGTAGGCTGTGAAGCCCGCGCACCATGCCGCCACGATATCACGGGCACGCTCGCCCAACGCACCGAATGTTCCCGGCTCCGCGACGGTACGTTCCGCCGGTGCCGGGGCGTCCGCAGCGCTGTCGACTGCCGGACGTCCACCTATTGCTCCGGCGCCGGCCGCCCCGCCCCTGGCACGCACCCCGCCGTCCGTCGTGTTTTCGAGAAGAGAGAAGAAAATCCCTGCAAACAGCTCATGCACGGCCTTGCGCCGGTCGTTCACCGCATGGGCCAGCGTGTCCCAGTCGGTCGCCCCGGACCAGGCCACCAGCAGATCGCGTGCCTGTGCGTCGGCCGGCACAATGTGCGTGTGCTGATCGCGAACCATCTGGATGCGGTTTTCAAACACCCGATGCGCCACATAGGCGGCGCGCAGCACGTCGCGCGCATCCGGCTTGATGTGTCCAAGATCCGTCAACGCATTGAGCGCCGCCATGGTGTTGGTGGTGCGCAGTTCGGGCTGGCGCCCGCCCCAGATCATCTGTTGTGCGTTGACCAGAAACTCGATTTCCCTGATCCCGCCTGCCCCCAGTTTGACGTTGAAGCCGTCCAGTTCGTCCAGCGCTTTTGCCATGGGCGTGTGGCGTTGGGCGCTCAGTTCAGGATGTTCCGCGTTGATCCGCGCCTTCAGCGCAGCGATCTCCTCAAGCTGGCGGAAATCAAGCGAGCGCCGCCAGAGATAATTTTCCAGCGACGCGAGGAATTTGTCTCCCAATGCCTGATCACCGGCAACCACGCGCGATTTTATGAGCGCCAGCCTGTTCCAGGGCTCTGAGCGGCTCTGGAAGAAATCGCGCGCGGAATTGAGCGACTGGGCCAGTGGGCTGGAGGGGGCGTCGGGGCGCAAACGCCAGTCCGGTCGCCAGATGCGATCGACGTCATTGCGTTTGAGGCTCTGTGTATGGGCGCGGATCACGCGATTGGCGAGCGCCAGGGCATCGCCCGGGTTCAGCGTCGGACCGCCGGCGTTTGCCACGGCGCGCGCGAACGCGACATCATCCACGAAACAGATGAGATCGACGTCGCTTGAATAGTTGAGGTCATGGCCGCCGAGCTTACCGAGGCCCAGGACGAACAGCCCCAATTGCTCCGCCGCGGTGCCCGACCCCGCGCAAAGCGCTTCCCCCAGCGGGGCCGTCGCGGGCGTGGCGGCAAGCGCAAGGCAAAGCGCACGGTCAATCGACCAGTCCGCGAAGCTCGTCCAGGCACGCGAGAGATCGAGGAAGGCTGCGCCGTCGAGCGCTGGATCGCCATGCGCATCGATCATCGCCAGCGCGACGCGGGCCTTCAGCGTGAAGAGGCGGTCAATGCCGTCCGCGCCCGGCCCCTGCGCGTGGGCCGCAGCAAAGGCCTCGGCGGTCGCGCCGCGGGGATCAAACCGGGCGTCCGCGCCCTCCAGACCGCGCGCGCCGAGGATGCGCTCAAGCATCAGGCCATGCGGCGCCTTCGGTGATCGATCGCCCGTCTGTCCACCACCATCAGCCATGACCGTCTCCTGTTCCTGCAACTTCCTGCAACGCTCCCGACCCTGGCGATCACCGCGAGCCAGCGTCAGCTCGCACGAGTTGCGATCGGGCAACGCGCTGTTGCATCCACAAAACACCGCGCGCGAATCTTGTTATGCGTTCCACGACGTGCTGATGCGTCGCAAGCCTCACCGAAAGGCGGGGCGACTGTGGAGCGACCTGGTCCATGACGACCGCTAACGCTCAAAACGTTTTCGAGCCAGAGGGCCGCAAGCCGGTCCAGCCCTGTATTTCAGTCCCTGTGCCGAAGACGATCACCCGGGTGCGCCTCCTGCGCGCGCCCACGGCCATCCGCCAAATCTCTCCGCCACTCTCAAATTTGGAACGCCTGATCGGCATGTCCGATCCGGTGGCCTTACTGCGTGACGGCCCGAGGTCTGGCAGAACCTAGCGAACGGAGTGGCACATGCTCACGATCGATCGTTCGAAAGCGCAAAGTCAGTGCCCCAGTTTCCCGTCTCTCAGCCTCCCGGCCACGCGTTGTCCTGACCCGATACCATTATCCCAACGTCTCCTGATTGCTGCCACATGCCCCGGTGGGCGTTGGACCGCCTCACCCTGGATCCTCAGACCCAGACCATGGCGCACCACGTCGCACCTCCTGCCACCCAGTAGACCTTGCGTCGCGTAGAGCTGGACGGTTTGTCCGGTAGATCCGAAAAAGAGGGGCTGGCCTTGCCGGCCCTTTTTTTGTCCGTCCAACGCGAACACCATGGTTCTGCACAGTACCGATGGCGGCGAGGGAGTGGCCGGTGAGCGAAACGGACAGTTCAGAGCGGCTGGTGATCACAGGTCGCGACTTGAGCCATGTGCGCCTCGTCGACGCCGCCCGTGGGGCCACGGCTTGCCAACTCGATACAGCGGGCATCGCGCGGATGGCCGCGAGCCATCGCGCAGTCCTGGCTGCGGTCGCGCAGGGCCAGCCCATCTACGGCATCACCAGGGGCCTTGGCGCACGTGCGGACACGCCGTTGGACGCTGAAACACGGGCGGGTTTTGCGCTGAACACCCTGCGGGAGCGAGCCCAGGCAAGCGGCGATCCGCACAGCGGCGATGTTGTGGCCGCTGCCATGATCGCGCGGGCCAACACGCTGCTGTGCGGCACCAGCGGCGCCGATCCGGCCATCGCCCATCACATTTGCGCCTGCCTGAATGCCGGGTTGCGGCCACGGGTTGGCCGGGTTGGCAGCTTTGGCGCGGGCGACATCGTCTGGAACGCAACGCTTGGGCTTGCCCTGTGGGGCGAGGGGTTTTTTCTCGCGAGCGCCCACAGCACAGGTGACCATCAACCGCTGCGGCCGTCGCTGGCACACCTCGCGCGGGCCGGTTTGAAACCGCCAACACTTGGCCCGCGCGACGGACTGGCGCTCATCAGCCACAATGGCTTTTCAGCCGCGCTCGCCGCTCTGGCGGTCGTCGATGCGCGCACGCTGCTCACAAGCATGACCAACATTGCCGGCCTCACAATGGTCGCCATGCGCGCCAACCGCGCTCTGCTCGCGCCAGAAGCGTTGGCGCTCAGGGCGCTGCCGGGTCTGGACGTCGTCGGGGCGGACCTGAGGGCCGTTCTACAAGGCAGCGAGGATGCGCCTGTGCGGCTGCAAGACCCGCTGTCCGTGCGCAATAGTCTCCACGTCCATGGTGCGACCGAGGCCGCGATCGATCAGGCGGCGCAGACGGTGGACGCGGAGTTGAACACGTCGAGCGACAACCCGGCCGTCCTTTGGCAGGCCGGGCAGCCGCGCATTATCTCAACGGGGAATTTCTATGCGCTGCATCTGACGCTTGCCTTGGAGATGCTGACCAGCGCGATCGCCCACGTGGCCCATGCCAGCGCTGCACGGCTGACCCGGCTGCTGAGCGCGCGCCACAGCGGTCTGCCTGCGTTGCTTGCGGCGCCGGGCAGCCTGTCAAACGGTTTCGCACCGCTCACCAAACCGGCCGAGGCGCTTCTGCTGGAGGTGCGTCAGGCCTGTCAGTCAACGTCCGCTGCGCTGAGCGTGAGCGCAGATGGTCAGGAGGATATATTGCCAGCCACGCCGCAGGCGGCCGACCGTCTTGCGTGCGTTGTTCGGGCCGCGGCGCGCATTGGTGCGTTGGAGGCCATCGCCGCTGCGCGCGCCGTGCACCTCGGTGAGGGCGCCGATCAGCTGGGGGAGCCTATGCGCGCGGTCCTTGGGGTTATTCAGTCCGAAGTGCCCCCGGCGGCGGGACAGGTGGCGCCCATGGGCCCGGCCATCGACGCGTTGGCATTGCGGCTGTCGCACAATGGGATCGTGCTGAGAGAACAGGCGGAACGACGCCGCACAGCATACGCGGCGGCCACAATCCGCGCCGCGCTGGCTTGAACCGATGTGGGCACCTGCGTTGTGCGATTGCGGCCCACCGTAGGCCAGATCCACGGTCACGCCAGAGCAGCGCTGAGGCGCGCCACGGCCTCGTCGATGTCCACCGCGGTCACCTCGCTGCAGGTGACCGCGCGCACGAAGTTCCGCCCCAACGGCAGCATACGCACACCCACCTCCGCAGCGCGGTCGCAGACCTCGGTCGCTGATGCGCCGGTCTCGATGCGCACGATGTTCGTCTGAACGCCGGCAGCATCCACACTCAGCCCCGGCAGGTCTGCAAGCCCGTCAGCCAGTCGCTTGGCATTCACGTGGTCCTCAGCCAGCCGTTCGAAATTATTCTCCAGCGCATAGCGGGCCGCAGCGGCAATGACGCCGACCTGACGCATGGCACCGCCATGATGCGAGCGCAGCCGGCGGGCGTTGGCAATATGCTCCCGGCTGCCCACGAGCGCCGACCCGATCGGCGCTCCCAGGCCCTTGGAAAAGCACACGCTCACGGTATCAAACGGTGCGGCGATCTCGGCCACACTGACGCCGGTGGCGATCGCCGCGTTCCACAGCCGCGCGCCATCGAGATGCACGGCCATGCCCGCAGCACGCGCGCGCGCGCAGACGTCGCTCAGCTGCGCCAAGGGCCAGACGGTGCCGCCAGCGGCGTTGTGTGTGTTTTCCAGGCTGAGCAATCGTGGGCGGTACCAATCCATCAGCTTGACGGAATAATGCCGCACCGGCAGTGCAGCGTCCACCGCGTCGGGGAGAAAATGCCCGTGCGGCGCCGACACGGGAATTGCCGCGAGGCCCGACAGGCTGGCCGTGATAGCGCCCTCGACGTTCAGGATATGGGACGCTGCCGACGCCATGATCCAATCCCCCGGCCGACAGTGGGTGCGAAGTGCGATCTGGTTCGACATTGTGCCGGAGGGGACAAAAAGTGCGGCCTCTTTGCCCAAAAGCTCGGCCACCAGTGCCTCAAAACTGTTGACCGTTGGGTCGTCCACATAGACGTCGTCGCCCACCTCCGCTGCGGCCATGGCTGCACGCATTGAAGCGCACGGCCGGGTGATCGTGTCGCTGCGCAGATCGATGATCCGGGGGTTTTCCGCCATTGGTTCGTCCTTTTATCCTCCGCATTGCCAGGGCGTGAGGCGACGGCCCCGTAGGTATGCCGAGCTAACGCGTAAAGCGCTTGGGCGCGCGCGGTGCGGATGCGGCATCACATGGTGCCGGGGTAGCTGCCGCCATCGGCAAGAATGTTCTGCGCTGTCATGAAGCCGGCGTGTGTGGAGGCGAGAAACGCGCACGTCGCACCGAACTCGGCAGGCGTGCCCAATCGCCCGGCAGGAATGCTCTTTGCCGCGTTCGCCGTGGCCTCTTCCACCGAAATGCCCGCAGCCGCAGCCCGGCCGGCGAGTGTGTCGCGCACCCTGTCGGTATCATGGAGGCCCGGCAGGAGGTTATTTATGGTGACGTTGCGGCGTGCCAGCCGCCGGGCCAGGGACGAAACGGCACCGGTCAGCCCGCACCGGGCGCCATTTGATAGCTCGAGCACCGCAATCGGATTGCGCACCGAGGCTGACGTGATGTTGATCACACGCCCGAAGCCGCGGTCCGCCATGGCGTAGACCGTCGCCTTGATGAGTGCGATGGGGGTGAGCATGTTCGCTTCCACCGCGCGGCGCCAGTCCTCCAGTTCAAACTCCTGAAAGTCACCGGGCGGGGGGCCGCCCGCGTTGTTCACCAGGATGTCGGGCGAGGGGCAGGCGCCCAGCAGTGCGGCGCGGCCTTCCTGCGTTGTCACATCGCAGGCGACAGCCTGCACTGTTCCACCGGTCGCGGCCCGGATCTCTTCGGCAGCGGCGTTGAGCGTTTCTTCCGTGCGCGCGCAGATCGTGACGGCAACGCCCTCACGCGCAAGAGCCATGGCGCAGCCCTTGCCGAGCCCCTTCGACGCCGCGCAGACGATAGCCGATCGGCCGCTGATCCCAAGGTCCATGTTTTTTGCTCCTTCCGCGGGCATCGCACCGTGCGCAGCGTGGCCAACCTTTGGCTGCTCGTGTAGCGCATCTGGCGTTTGGTTCCCGTCCGCTGCCGATCTCGAAACCAAATGACAGATGCAAAAGCTACACTGGAAACAATGAGTTGCTCGTGCTCCTCATGGTTCTGACATTTGCTCGATCGCGTGATGCCAGGGGAAAGCAAATGCCAGAACCAAAACAATAGACTGCGGCCCAGGAACCACCAAACAGCGGATCGCGCAAATGCTGCGCCGCGGGCGTCATCGGCCTGTCATCTACGGCGTACACCCAGCGAGACCGTCAGTCATCGCTGTGCAAGCGTTCACGCAAGGCCAGCCGGCGCACAACCCAGGAAGGCCGCATGACCCAGGCAGACAGCACGGCCGCACCGCAGAACGCCGCCACGCCAGACGCAGGCGGCGGGACCGTGGCTTTTGGCGAAGCAGTCGCCGCCTGGGCGCGCATCGGCGTGCTCTCCTTCGGCGGACCAGCCGGCCAGATCGCCCTCATGCACCGCACCGTCGTCGATGAGAAGGGCTGGCTGAGCGAGCGACAATTCCTCAACGCGCTCAATTTCTGCATGCTGTTGCCCGGCCCTGAGGCGATGCAGCTCGCCACTTATGTGGGCTGGCGCTTGCATGGCATCGCTGGTGGACTGGCTGCGGGCCTGCTGTTCGTGTTGCCCGGCGCGGCGGTCGTGCTGGCGCTGTCGATGATCTACGCGGCATTCGGGCAATTGCCGCTCGTCGAAGCCATCTTCCAGGGTGTCAAGGCGGCGGTCCTCGTGATCGTGATCGACGCGCTTATCAAGATCGCGAAACGCGCGCTTTCCGGCCCGTTGGACTACGCCCTCGCCGCGGCCTCGTTCGTCGCAATTTTCTATCTCGACCTGCCGTTTCCGCTGATCATTGCGGCGGCCGCAGCGGTGGGTTTCGCGGCGTCCCTGCAGGGTGGCGAGCGAGCCAACGCGGCCAACAGCGAGGCGCCACAGGCCGCATTGGCGCGTGAGAGTGGCGCGACGCTCGCACAGACGGGCCGCACGATCGCCATATGGGCAAGCGTCTGGCTGCTGCCGCTGGCCGCCCTCTGGCTCGCGCTTGGGCAGGATCACGTGCTCGTGCAGGCGGGGGTTTTCTTCTCAAAACTCGCCGTGGTCACGTTCGGCGGTGCCTATGCTGTGCTGGCCTACATGGCGCAGGAGGTGAGCCAGAACTACGGCTGGCTGACCCCAGGACAGATGCTGGACGGGCTGGGCCTGGCCGAAACGACGCCGGGTCCGCTCATACTGGTGACAGAGTTTGTCGGGTATCTCGCGGCTGCAACGCAGGGGGGCGCCCACAACGTGGCGATGGGTATCGCCGGTGCAGCGGTGTCGCTCTGGATGACCTTCGCGCCCTGTTTCCTCTGGATTTTTGCAGGCGCACCTTATGTCAACCGCCTTCAGGACATGCACCGCGTGCGCCGCGCCCTGTCGGGCGTTACGGCTGCCGTGGTGGGCGTGATCCTCAACCTGTCGATCTGGTTCGGCTTGCATGTGCTGTTCGGCGCGCTGGACGAGACGACCGTTGGGCCGGGCACACTGCTCGTGCCGCAACTTGACACGTGGGATCCGCTGGCGTTCGCGCTCGGCGGCGTGGCGATGCTCATGTTGCTGGTCGCCCGGCAGGGCATTGCGACGACGCTTGGCGTGTGCGCTGCGCTCAGCTTCGCGGCCGGCCAGGTGTTTGCGGGCTGACGTCGGTGGCGGATCAGCCAGTTAACGACGGCTGTCACCACCGCTGGAGGAGCCGCGGGGGGGGGCAGACCCCGTGGCCGTCCGTCACGAACTTGTTGATGTTGCGGGCTGGCGCTGCGGCACGGGCAACAGCAGGACGATGAAGCATGCCGCACAGAACACCCCGAGAATGATCGCCGATATGAGGCCCGCGCCGGAGCCGGCCCACTGGTGGAAATAGTCGACGATCTCACGATAGGTCAGGAAGGCGATGCCGGCCGAGACCACGCTGCCCAGATTCTTCATCTGCTCCAGATCGTGGTGCTCAGGGCGCAGGAAGAAGTAAACAATCATCACCGCCCAGGCCAGGAACGCGATTGAAATCAGGGGGCTCATCGTCCCCAATTCGGATGCGCCCGTGTTCCCGTACAGCACAGAATAGGATTGGGAAAACGCCTGGTTCATTAACGGCCAGAGGACCATGGCAATGCCGCCGATCACGATGCCGCGACGCATGCGCGGCAGCCAATTTGCGTAGTGCTTGTCCAACGTGCGCCGCTGCAGAACAAGCAGCCCAGCGACACTGAAGACAACCAGCAGGAAGAACACCTTTGGCCACAGCAACTGGGCGTGCACCACGCCAGTGCGTGAGGCACCGTCGGGCTGCGCATAAAGAGCGTTGACGTGGGCGGCCATGCTCATTTGTGCGTCACAACAGGCCGCTGCCGTGACGTAGCGTTGACGGTCCCCCGGCAGAGCGTTGCGCACAAAGCAGAATTTGCGCTGGCTGAGTTCTGACGGACGCTCGGTGTAGGGGTCCGGCCGGCATGTCCGCTCCAGACCCCGCAGCCCCTTCCTCCCAGCGCTGACCTGCCGGATGTTGGCCAATGCCACCGTTATCGGCATGCGCGCGCAGGCAGGGGCAAGCGCGGTGGAGCTCGGGGTCAGCGCCGGCCCGGACAGGCGCGGCCCTGACAACGCCCCCAGGTCTTGTGTCGCGACGCCCCCTGTCCCAACGCCTTGCGTTCCAACGGAGCGGCGCGTGGCGGCAGTGGTTGCGGCGCACTGCGGCGGTTCACCAACATCAGCGCGCAGCAGGTCCGGGTTGATCTCGAACAGCGAGCGCTCCTCACTGGAGGTCAGCAGATCAGATGCGGCCAAGGCCAGAAAAAAGACACCTGCAAAGCCAATCACATAGCGTATTTTGCCATAGTCGAGGTGGCGCCAATACATGTCGGTGAAGATGCAGGCTGGAATGTAGAACCCGGCCAGCACAACCAGCCCGAGCGTTGGAAAAAACACAAACAGATGAGAATAAAAGGTCGCAACGTCGACAGCCAGCCCCGGCCCAAACTCGGCCCACAGTTGGTAGGTCGTGTACAGAAACGACGCCGCAAGCGCGCCGAAAACCACGGCAACGAACGCAAAACTGCCTTTATGCATGGCTTCCCCCCGCAACTGATTATCGGCTAGCACGCCACTTTGGCGGGAGCGACGGCGACAACGGCCTTGCACGGCCGAAGCTGCGCAAGCGTTCTGTCATTGCACCATGTGCTCCGCCGGGCATTAGGTTTATTCGGCCACGGCGAGCCGCATGCAGCACAATAAGTCAGCTTCATCAGCAGGGTGGGGAAGATGGTTCCGGACGGTGAACCGCCATTGCAGGTCGCAACTGGGTCTGACGCGATAACGGTCGCCACGTTCTACGCTTTCTGCCCGATTTCCGACGCGGACACTGCGCGAGACGCGGTCCGCGCCCACTGCGCGAGCCACGGTATGAAAGGCACGATGATCATCGCCGCGGAGGGCCTGAACGCCACCCTGGCGGGACCTCACGATGCCGTCGCAGGATTGATCGCCCGCCTGCGTGGCGGTCTGCCGGGTGTTCCGGCCCTGCACGACTTTAGGGTGCTGACAAGCCAGTGCGACCGGATCCCATTCACCGAACTCAAGGTGAAGGTGAAGCCGGAAATCGTCACGCTGCGCGCCGGCTCGCTCGATCCGGTCGCAGCCGGTGGCATCCGCGTTCCAGCGCAGGACTGGAATGCACTGATCAGCCGACCGGACGTCCGCCTGATCGACACGCGCAACGACTACGAAGTTCAGATGGGCCGCTTCCAGGGCGCCGAGGATCCGCGCACGGAAAGCTTTACCGCATTCAAGGATTACGCCTGCGATGTCCTCGCGCGCGACAAGAGCGCGCCCATCGCCATGTACTGTACCGGCGGCATCCGCTGCGAAAAGGCTTCGGCATGGCTGCGCGCCGAAGGCTTCACCGAGGTTTACCAGCTTGATGGCGGTATATTGCACTACCTGCGGGATGTGCCGGAGAGCGAAAGCCTGTGGGAGGGCGCGTGCTTCGTTTTCGACGGGCGGGTTGGCGTGCGCCATGGGCTCAGGTGGTCGGGCCACAAGCTGTGCTACGATTGCGGCTGGCCGATCCTCGACGACCCCAACGGTCCGCCCGGTGCGACGCGCTGCGGTTGCCCCTTGGCTTGATCAGGCCACAAGGCGGGCGCTCACCATGGCTGTGGTCAGCGGTGGCGACGGTGGTCGGCGGGCTCACGCCCCGCGTGATCCGGTCACGGTTCAATCATGGAATTGCCGCTTCCCTACAGGCGCGAACGCTGTCATATTCTAGGTAGTGGAAACAGAAAGAAAGGAGGTGATCCCATGTCGAGTGAGAACCTGACGCTGGCGGTGTCGTCTGTGCGCGGTGGATCGATTGTGGAGCAGCCTCCGCTCTCTCTCTAACGTGCAGGGGCAATGCCCAGGCTGCACAGCCAGCCAGTCTCACGGGGGCCGCCATTTGGCGGCCCTTTTGTATTTCCGGTTCCATTTGATGGATTGATGACCCACTGCACGACTGAGCATTGAACCGCGGCATTCCGCGCGGACATGCAAAACCTTGAGGTCCTTAACCGACCAGCGCTCCGGCGCTATTCAGCCGCAACCGGCAATGACGGCGTGCCAACCGTTCCCGGCCATTGCGCGAAAGCATCGACCAGATGATCGCGAAACGCCTGCGCGATATCGGATCGGACGCCATTGCGTTCACGCAGATTGATGAAAACGGGCGGCAACGGCGGCAGTCCGCACTCGGATCCCCGCTCAACCAGCGTTGCCGGCCGTGTCCGCGACAGCGCCGGTATGACCGCGTAATCGGCCGCCACGAGCGCGTGCAAGGTGACTGTATCGGTTACTTCGTACGTCACGCGCCAATCGCGTCCGATGTCGTCAAGAGCCGTCAGGGCCGGCTCACGGAAGGCACACGAGTGACCTGTAAAAGCGATGGGAATGACCGGCTGCTGATGCGCGGTTCCATCCCGGGCGCCTAGCCAAACGAGTTGATCCGCCATCAGCGGACCATGACTGGCGCAGCGTTCGAACTCTGTCGTCAACGTCATATCGAGTTCGCCCAGAGCCAGGGCATCCATCAGATCAAACGAATTGCCCGAGCGCAGCCCCACGTCGATCCGCGGATAGGCGCGATGGAAACTCTTCAGCACCGGCGGCATGAAGTGCGCGACGATGTCGTTGGGCACACCGATATGCAGGTGGCCCTCGCACTGCGGCTGCGTCATGAGCGCATAGAGATCGTCGTTCAACCCCACGATCTGGCGCGCGCGCGACAGCATGCGCTCGCCATCCGGGGTGAGCAACAACCGGCGCTTGTCACGGTGGAACAGTGGCAGTTCAAGCAACGTTTCCAGACGCTTGATCTGCAGGCTCACCGCCGCTTGCGTGACGTTGAGCGCCGCAGCGGCCGACGTCATGCTGCCGTGCTCGGCAACGCTCACCAGGGTGCGCAGTAGCGCGATGTCTATGTTTCTCAACATCGCCCAAGCATAACCAACACTTATGCTAAGAGCAACAAACATTCGTTTGTGTTATTCATTAGTGCGAACCAGTTTGCCCCCAACGACACACCGCTGGAGGTAGCAAAATGGCTTTCACGATTGTCAGGAACGGTGCTCATACCGGTGAAGCGAACACTCACGGGACGATTGGCACGGGCGTTGATCGTTCTCCAGAGCGTCTAAAACCAGCAGCCGTCAGCCACAGTGTATTCACGCAACACGGCCTCATCGAGCGCATCGCCGAGGCGGCAAGCGTTGCGTTTGCCGCATATCGGACGGCGCGAGAGCGGGCACAACTCGCCAGGCTTGACGAACGAGCACTGAACGACATCGGCATCTCCCGCGCCCAGGCCGATTACGAGGCAGGCAGGGCCATCTGGGATTTGCCGACAGATGCCATCAACCGGACATCGCCGGCGGGAACGCGGCGCAGACATGCCACGGCAGCCTTAGCACCACGCCGGAAATAAGGCGGCGTTGGGGTGGCGCCGATCGAGGATCAACAACGTCTCGCCACCCAAACCGGTGCGATGGCGAAAACGGCCCCGTCGCATGCCTGCGGGCCTGTGACGGGTAAACCACTAAAATGTCCTGGCGTCGCCGTGGGCTGATGGTGCGGTTTCGAATCCGAGAAGACCAATAAACGTCACAAGACAACGTGCATTGTAATCGACTTGTGGGGCGGAAGATCCAACACCAAAACACCTGTTAAAGCGATTGGTTGAATCTGATTACGATTTATTCACGCACCTTTGCGAATGTCCAATAACGAGACACAATGCACAGGCGATGCGATGTTTTCGACGCACAATTTATTCCGCCAGCTTCTATGCCGCGCGATTGCCGGTTCGATGATCGGACTTTATGTTCTCGCTAATGCACCGCAGGCTTATGGCGCCGCTGGCAGCGGGCCACATGCTCCCATGACCGGCATTTCTGTGGCGTCACAGTTCACACGTTGAACCGAGCGCCCCCAACGGGCGATAACGCGCGGGCGAAGCTGCACTTCGGTCGCGGCCTGCCGGCCTGGAGGCGTGACGGTGCGCGGTGACGATGGCGGTGGCGGCGGCGATGGCCATGCGGCCCCCTATCTCACCGCCGACCGCCTGCGTTACGGCACCGCGCTCACGCCGATTTGACTGCGCGCAGGCCGTTTCGCCCTTTGCAGCGCCATTTATCGACGGCGGATCTGGATATCTCATCAGTCCGCATCATTTCCCGTCATAATTCTTCACTGGTTCTCCCAATGTCGAGGTGAATTCTGGGGACTTCGACCAATCGCGCTTGTCCGACGGGACACAATGCGTGATCTATTTCGCACACGTTTTCGCCTCCTGCAGCACGCGCTTGGGCCTGGGGTTTACATACCACCTGGAAAGCAAAACCCTGCGTCGACCGAACCCCGGAAGGAGCACCCTGTCATGCCTTTCTCACGCCGTTTCGCGATCGCGGCCTTGATGCCGTTGATGGCAGTCGCAGCGCTCAGCGCCAGCATTGTGTCGGCCACGCAGCCGGCCCAGGCGCAGGGCCTTTTCAGCCTGTTTTCGCCACGCATGTCGAAAGACGTCGTGTCCTGGCGCCACAGCCACCGTCCTGGCACGATCGTCGTGAGCTTTGCCGATCGCCGCCTCTACAAGGTGGTCCGTGGACGCCGCGCGATTTCCTACCCGATCGCCGTGCCGCGGCGCATTTCGCGTTGGTCTGGAACGCTGTCGGTCACGCGCAAGGCGGTCAATCCGTCCTGGACGCCCACGCCGAAGATGCGCCGCGAAAACCCAAGGCTGCCGGCCTACGTGCCCGGCGGTCATCCGCGCAATCCGATGGGCGTGCGCGCACTCTACCTGGGCAGCACGATGTACCGGATCCACGGCACCGATGCGCCATGGACAATCGGCAAGGCGGTCTCCAAAGGCTGCATCCGCATGTACAATGACCACGTCGTTGACCTGTACCGCCGCACCAGGGTCGGAACGCGCGTCATCGTGACCTGGAAGCGTTACGCACCGCGGTCGGTCGGTCTCTTTTAATCGCGGCGGCCCTCGGCGGGATTGATCACTTGCCGAATTGCGCTTTTTGAGGCGTTGATTGGCTGCCGGAACGGGGATGTGCGCGCCAACAAATTTGTTGGCTTGCAGCCGTCAGTAGGGAACCAACAAAAAGGGGCCGCGCCGGGGCGCGGCCCTTTTTCGTGTGCGGAGTCTTAGGCCATAAGGGGCCACAAGCTGAGGCCGCCCTGCCTGGCGAGGCGCGCGGTTCAAGCGCTTCAATGCAGAAGCATTTCACCGTCGATCAAGTTGAGCTCAGCCGGCGCAACGAGCTTCCTGTGGGCGACGCGAACCTTGTACAGCGGTCCCTCGATTTCCGTTTCCCAGAAACGCAGGAAATCATGGAGCTTGGGAAACCGCGGGTGGAGATCGTAATCCTGCCAGACAAATGACTGCAACACGGCCGGAAAATCCGGCAGTCGATAAAGTATTTCAGCCGTCGTGAGCGAAAAGCCCTTGAGTTGCATTTCCAGGTCGGTGGATTTCGTCATCCCTGATCCTCTGTTGCTGGTCTCGTCCCTTTGTTATTGCGCCGTGGCAATCGCGCGCTCCCTGACATTCCGGCCAGAATGCGCCCTGGCGTTAACCTCGCACCGTTTCGACAGGCGCGGGTCCATTTGTGACAATCAGATGTTCGTTGCGCCGGCCGGTCAATGCCAAGCCAGCATTTGGTATAAAAAACAGTATGTTGGCAGCCTTCAGTCGTGGCTGCTGCCAGCGCTGGCAAGTCGGTTGGCGGGGCTTTCAGCGGGTCTTGGCGCGCTGCCGGGAAAGAGATTCAATCGAATGGGGGCTTACGCTTTTCGGACCCCGCCAGGCACGCGTCTTCCCGAATGCGCGACAAAAGCGCCTCCCCATCCAGCGTGAAATCTGCGGCGATCCAGGCTTTTTCCAGTTGCTTCATCAAGGCACTGATCTTTGGCCCTGCCGGGACGCCGTACGCAATGATGTCGCGACCTTTCAGGGGAAAGACCGGCGGAACCCAGGCCATTAATGCGTTGGCCGTGTCAGCGGCATGGGTGAGCCAGCCGCGAGGATCTGCCTCCTGCTCCGTTAACCGCGCACGGTCCTGCGCTGAAAACTGCGGATCAGTGCCAGTGGCAGCGAGGTGATCGGCGGCCTGCAGATGCAACGCCATCACCGTCGGTGCAATGCCATAGCGGTAAGCAATCCGCCGCGCGGCGGCATGATCTACCGGGGACCCAGGCAAGGCCCCAAGTGCGGCCTGCGCATTCAGCATATCCCGGGCCGTTTGCTTTGAGAGTTTCCAACGCTCGGCAAATCCAGCAACCGCATCCGCATTGAAGGCGACCAGCGCGAGGAGCTTTGTCAGGGCATGCCGCTCCGCAGGCCAGCGCGCCGGCCAAGCCGCGGTGTGTTCCCCAAGAGGTTGGTCGATGGAGGCTGCCTCGGTGGGGTTTTGTGCGGTCGAGGAGAGCCCGCTGGCCATTGCCGCACGCAGTGCGGTGAGCCGACTGAGGCGCGGCACACACCCGAGCACATCGACAAGCACGCCTGCCCGCCACATGCTTGAAATCGCAACGTCGGCGCCGGGGGCGGCCAAGAGCTTCAGCATCTCGTCGCGCACGCGTTCAACCGCAAGGCTATGTAGCCCGGCCCGCCCGCGCGTGACCGCGGCCAGCCCATCGGCATCGAGCGGCGCGTTGGCGTACTGCGCCGAAAAGCGAAAGAAGCGAATGCTGCGCAGATAATCTTCCGCGATGCGCTGATCCGGATCGCCAATGAAGCGCACACGGCGCGCGAGGCAGTCCGCCAGCCCGCCCAGGGGATCGAACAGCGTGCCGTCGGCATCGCAGTAGAGCGCATTCATCGTGAAGTCACGCCGCGCGGCATCGCCAAGCCAGTCCTGCGTGAAAGCAACAACGGCATGGCGCCCGTCGGTCTCCACGTCATGGCGCAGCGTCGTCACCTCAAACGTCTTGCCGGGTGCGGCCACAACCGTGACGGTGCCGTGATCAAGGCCCGTTGGCACAGCTTTCAAGCCCGCCCGGTCCGCCAGCGCCATCGTTGTTCCGGGCGGCGCGGTTGTTGCGATGTCGATATCGCTGGCCGGCAAATCGAGCAGCGTGTTGCGGACGGCTCCACCCACGACGCGGGCCTCGGCGCCGGCCGCTGGAAAGAGACCAAGCACGCGCTGTGTTGCGTCATCGTGCAGCCAGTCTGCGCGCGCCAGCCGAGCAAGCGCGCCGTCGGCCAAGTGATGCGCGATGCCAGTGCCAGAACCATACGCCGGCGACCCCGTGGGCACGTTGTCATCGTCGGCCATCGGCACAACTCCGCAGGCCACGGGCCCGGTGCACCAGCTCAGGCCGTCGGGCATTTAACGAGCCTGAACGCGCCATAAAGTGATGCGTGGGCCGATGCGGCGTCAGTCGACCCGTCCGGGCTCAACAACCCCATTGCTGAAGGACGGCGCCACGAACGTTCCCTCTGGGGGATTGTACTCCGTCTCGATGAAGAAGACCGCCACCGTTGCCATGAGGCCGAGGCTGATCGTCATCAGGACCATGAGCGGGACAACACCGATCTTGAACCCTTCCTTTTGCAGGCGCCCGGAGACGTAGAGAAAAGCCACATAGAGGAGGAATGGCAGCAGAAACAGGATCAGGTTCGTCAGGATAACGCGCGTCATGCGGCGATAAGCCTTTCATGGAGGAGGCGGATCATGGCGGCCGTCGCGCCCCAGATGGTGTGTCCACGCCATGCGATAGCGCAGCGCAAGCGCGGCTCAAAGGGAACGTTGCTGACCCGGCCATCGGTTCGCCTGGCGTCCGCTCCCTCGCTATCACGGCTCGCATCAGCGATCGGCCTGAGCGCGCGACGCGATTGTTGGCTGCTCAACTGCCCAGGATCAAACCGTCTACCGGATAGGTGGTAACCTGCTGGCAAACTGGCAACGCGCGGCGCTGCCGCAGCAGGCCCGCCGTTTGCGCTGCCGCCCGATCCATCCGGCGCGTTGATAACCTCGAGATGGTTGTCGGCGTTCAACAGATAGCCGAGCGGCACGGTAAAGGCCTCCTCCACTTCGTCCGGGGCAGGCACGACCGCGTGACCGGGGGCCACGATGCCGACGACCGGGGCCACGACGAACCCCGTCAAGGTGGCGACGGCAGGCAGATGACCAATGACCCGGACGCCGTCCCGCGCGATGCCAACCTCCTCGTGCGTTTCCCGCAGCGCCGTTGCGATCACGTCCACATCGTCGGGATCGATCTTGCCGCCCGGAAAGGCAATCTGGCCAGCATGGTGGCGCAACGTGTGCGGCCGGCGGGTGAGCAGCACGTGGAGCCCGTCCGGATCACACCCGTTGCCGCTGGCCCCATCGTTCGTCGAGCCTTGGCTCGGTCCGGCCCCAGGGATCTGCACTGGGCCTGCCATGACCGGAATGAGCACGGCGGCCACGCGCTGACCCTGCCCATCATGACCATGCCGGCTCGCGTGAGCCGCGGCTGTGAACGCAGGATCTGGCGCATCAAGGAGGGCGCGGGCGGCACGGCGAGCAAACAGCTCAAGCGCGGCAGAGGGCAACTGCGCTGCGTTCGCGTTCCTCGGCGACATCGGGGTCTGGTCCAAAGCCAACTCCTCGCGCGCTCGGCCTTTCGGGCATCGGGGCACGCCCGGCGCCGGCGCGGAGGCGCGCTTCACCCCTCAACCAGCCCTGCCGGCGCCATGGCAAAAAACGCGCCGCCTGACGACACCCCGAACATCGGTCCGTTCTCGGTGTCGATCGTTTCCGCAAGGCTTACCAGATCGTAAAACAGAGCGCGCGTCAGACGAGCCTCAATGCCATGGCGCACCGTGACGTAGGGTTTGTAGTCCTGCAGTTCGGGATCGCCATCGAACCGCAGCGGATGCTTTGGTCCTGCCACCACCACCTCGTCCACATTGGTCCGCAGCAGGATGTCCTGCTGACCGCTGAGGTCGCGCACCGCCATCTCAACCGCCACAAAGGGCGCATCGGCCACGGCGATGAGAACCTTCTCGCCGGGCGTGACGAGCGCAAAGCCGCCGTCATCCGTCCGTGTCAGCACACTCGCGAACAGCTTAACGAGCCCAGGACGCAGGATCGGCGAGCCCTGGTAATGCCATTGGCCATGCCGATCGATGGCGAGCCCCACGTCTCCGAGATTAGGTGGGTTCCACAATTCCGGCGTCGGCCGCTGCACCCCGGTCTGGGCTTTGAGCCGCGCCTCAAGATCATCAAGCGACGGTTGGGCTGGCGCGCTGGCAACGGGTTGGGATGGGTCGTCAGTGTGGCCGTGGGATCGTCTGTCCGTCATTGAGGCGAGGGCTCCAGCTTCTGCGGGTTCGCCGACCGGCGAAGGTGCGCGCGAAGCAAGCCCAAACGCTGCGCGGGATCAAGCGGTCGAACGCGCGCGCCTGCCCACAGCCTTTGCCCCGCCCTGCGCCGCGGCCATCGTTCGAGCCTACTGCGACGACATGAACGCGCATTCACTTGGTCGTCTCAATTTCTTGGCCCTATAGTCTTCGTCATGAGCACGACGGACACGGCATCCACCGATCTGGTGGGCGAGATCGAGGCTGCTGGCGACATCTTGCGGCAGGTTCGCGACGAAACCTCCAGGGCCATTTTTGGCCAGGAGCGTGTGATCAACCTGACGCTGGCCACGCTGTTGTCTGGTGGGCACGCGCTTCTGATCGGCGTCCCCGGCCTGGCCAAAACCAGCCTGGTGGAATCGCTGGGCCGGGTGCTCGGCCTCGACAACAAGCGCATCCAGTTCACGCCAGACCTTCTGCCATCGGACATTCTTGGGTCCGAGGTGCTCGAAGAAGCGCCGGACGGCACGCGCCAATTCCGCTTCATTGCCGGGCCGATCTTCACCCAACTGCTGATGGCCGACGAGATCAACCGCGCCAGCCCGCGCACGCAATCGGCGCTGCTGCAGGCCATGCAGGAGAATCATGTGTCGGTGGGCGGACATCGCCACGACGTGCCGCAGCCGTTCCACGTGCTCGCCACGCAGAACCCGATCGAGCAGGAGGGCACCTACCCTCTGCCGGAAGCTCAACTCGACCGCTTCACCCTGCAGATCGACGTCACCTACCCAGACGAGGATGCCGAGCGTCGGATGCTGGCCGCAACGACCGGCACGCAGCGCGCTGAGCTGGAGACGGTGCTCAGCGCTGACCGGCTGCAATCGATCCAGAGGCTGGTGCGCCAGATGCCGGTTGGCGAAGGCGTGGTCGACGCCATCCTGAAACTGGTGCGCTCAGCCAGACCGGGTGCGGGCGGCGATGAGCTGACGGACGCACAGTTGGCCTGGGGGCCGGGTCCACGGGCAAGTCAAAGCCTGATGCTTGGCGTGCGCGCGATGGCGCTGCTTGACGGCCGCCTCGCACCGTCGCTCGATGACGTGGTCGATCTTGCAGAACCCGCGTTGAAACACCGGATGGCCGTATCGTTCGCCGCGCGCGCCGATGGCGTCACCGTCAACGACGTCATCAAGCGCCTTGTTGGCCGCGTCTGATCCAAAAGCGGCTGCTGGCTCTGCGCGGATGATGGCGTGGCGCGGGGCAACCCACGCACCGCCGAAGATCGCCGCCCCGCAACCACCAACGACCGCCCGCCAGCAGCAGCCCCCCATCGAAGGACCGTGACCGCAGTGGCCGAGGCCGTGACCATAAGCCCGCCCATTCCGCCGCTTGAGAACGCGGCGCTCACGTTGTCGCGCGCTTTGCCGGCCCTGCTGGCGGATGCGCAGCGCATCGCGAACACCATCGCGCAGGGCGTCCACGGGCGTCGGCGGGCCGGTCCCGGCGAGACGTTCTGGCAGTTCCGCGTATACGAGGCAGGCGACAGCGCGACGTCGATCGATTGGCGCCGCTCCGCATCGTCAGACCGGTTGTATGTGCGCGAACTGGAGTGGGAGGCAGCGCAGACCCTGTCTCTGTGGTGCGACATCTCCCCCTCCATGATGTTCCGCTCCAACCTGTCAGACCATCTGAAGGGCGAGCGCGCGATCCTGTTGACGCTGGCGCTGTCCGACCTGCTTGCGCGTGGCGGTGAGCGTGTTGGCCTGATCGGTCACATGCCGCCGCGTCTGGCGCGGACAACGGCGCAGCAGTTCGCCCAGTCACTCGCCGCCGCGCTGGACGCAATGCCGGCCACGCCGGACCTGAACGACGAAGACGACAGCGCCGCTGGACCAGCACCGGCCCGCTTCAGGCCATGGGACAGCCTGCCCCCGCCCCACCCTTTGGCGCGCCAGAGCGTTGGCATTCTGATCAGCGACTTTCTGGAAGACATCGAAG
>CAZGNQ010000027.1:0-21446 GCA_964527285.1 uncultured Hyphomicrobiales bacterium
TGGGCATTGGTGGCCTGCCGCGCGGCCGCATCGTTGAGATCTACGGGCCCGAATCGTCGGGAAAGACCACGCTGGCGTTGCACACCGTGGCAGAAGCCCAAAGGGCTGGAGGGATTTGCGCTTTCGTTGATGCGGAACACGCGCTCGACCCGGTCTATGCACGTCGGCTCGGTGTCGACGTGGACGAGTTGCTGATTTCACAGCCTGACACGGGCGAACAGGCGCTTGAAATCACTGATACGCTTGTGCGCTCTGGCGCGCTCGATGTTCTGGTGGTCGATTCTGTTGCGGCCCTCACGCCGAAGGCTGAGCTTGATGGGGAGATGGGCGACAGTCTTCCGGGTCTGCAGGCGCGTTTGATGAGCCAGGCCTTGCGTAAGCTGACAGGCTCGATCTCGCGTTCGAAAACCATGGTGATTTTCATCAACCAGATCCGCCAAAAGATCGGTGTGATGTTTGGATCGCCGGAGACGACCACGGGTGGAAACGCGCTCAAGTTCTATGCTTCGGTGCGCCTTGATATCCGCCGAATTGGCGCGATCAAGGACCGCGACGAGGTGGTTGGCAACCAGACGCGGGTGAAGGTCGTGAAAAACAAGGTGGCCCCCCCGTTCCGCCAGGTCGAATTCGACATCATGTATGGTGAAGGTATTTCCAAGTCCGGCGAGATCATCGATCTCGGCGTCAAGGCGGGCGTGATTGAGAAATCGGGTGCTTGGTTCTCCTTTGACGGTCAGAAGATTGGCCAGGGGCGGGAGAACGCGAAAACGTTCATGCGGACAAACCCCGACATCAGTGCCCGCATTGAGCGCGACGTTCGACAGAGTGCCGGGCTGGTGGTTGATGAGATCAGCCAGAGCGAGGCAGAGGCGGGCGATCCGCTGGCCGGTGTCGAGGGCGCAGGATCTGCCGCCTGAGGCGGCGGGGGCGCGAGGCCTGAGGTCGGTGGCCGGATAGGTGGGCACACGGATTTGTGGGGCGGCAGTGGCGCCAGGCGGCCGCCGGAGCGCAAGCACGGGCGGCGCGCAACGCGGCTTTCCCCTTAGGTACGGCGGAAAGACCGGAGCCAGTGGCCGGCTCCCGCCTGCAAAGCAGACCTGCCATGTTGACGTGCATCCGGGTGGCTGCTTTGCCAAGCGCTCCGGTGACGGTCCGGACAGCTTTCCAGTGATGGCCGGATGTGTGAGGTGTAAGGCACAGCACGGTCATCGATCACAGGCCGCGCGCGACGATGTGAGCGTAGCGGTGGTCGACCACGAAATGGCGCAACGATGACCATCAGTCTCAATTCAATTCGTTCGACGTTTCTCGACTATTTCCAGCGTCAGGGTCACACGATCGTACCGTCGAGCCCGCTGGTTCCGCGCAACGATCCCACCTTGATGTTCACCAATGCCGGCATGGTGCAGTTCAAGAACGTCTTCACCGGTCTCGAGAAGCGCGACTATGACCGGGCCGTGACGTCTCAGAAGTGTGTGCGCGCGGGCGGAAAACATAACGATCTTGACAATGTCGGGTATACGGCGCGCCACCATACGTTTTTCGAGATGCTTGGCAATTTTTCTTTTGGAGATTATTTCAAGGAAGACGCCATTGCTTTTGCATGGGAATTGGTGACCAGGGAATTCGATATCGACGCCAAGCGGTTGCTGGTGACGGTCTATCACGAGGACGAGCAGGCCTTTGACATCTGGAAGAAGCTGACCGGATGGTCTGACGACCGCATCATTCGCATTGCGACAAGTGACAATTTCTGGGCGATGGGCGATACGGGACCTTGCGGGCCGTGTTCTGAGATCTTTTTTGATCACGGTGACCACATTTGGGGTGGCCCCCCCGGCTCGCCTGATGAAGACGGCGATCGCTTCATCGAAATCTGGAATCTCGTCTTCATGCAGTTCGAGCAGCGTGGTCCGGGCGATCGCGTGGATCTGCCCAAGCCGTCAATCGATACGGGCATGGGACTGGAGCGCATTTCGGCACTGTTGCAGGGCACGCATGACAACTACGGGACGGATCTGTTCAAGGCGCTGATTGCAGCTTCGGTAGAGTTGACTGGGGTCGATGCGGACGCGGCCCATCAGGCCAGCCATCGGGTTATTGCGGATCATCTGCGCTCATCGTGTTTTTTGATCACGGATGGCGTTTTGCCGTCCAATGAAGGGCGCGGGTATGTTTTGCGCCGGATCATGCGCCGTGCCATGCGCCACGCACACCTGCTGGGCGCGCGCGATCCGTTGATGTTCCGGCTGGTGCCGGCGTTGGTGCGTGAAATGGGCCAGAGCTACCCGGAACTCGTGCGGGCGGAAAGTCTGCTGAGCGAGACGCTGCGGCTAGAGGAGGAGCGGTTCCGCCGTACGCTGTCGCGGGGCCTTGGGTTGCTGGATGAGGCGACAGACACGCTTGGCGACGGGGCGGTTCTCGACGGCGAGGTGGCCTTCAAGCTGTATGACACCTACGGCTTTCCGCTGGACCTTACGCAGGATGCCCTCAAGAGCCGCGGCATCACGGTCGATACGGACCGCTTCAATGCGGCCATGGAGCGCCAGCGTGCCGAAGCGCGTGCCGCCTGGGCTGGATCGGGCGAAAGTGCAGATGACACGGTCTGGCTTGAGTTGCGCGACGAGCACGGCGCCACCGAATTCCTCGGCTATGAAGCGTTGCAGGCCGAGGGGCAGGTTCTTGCCCTGGTGCGCGACGGAAAGCCTGTGAAACAGGTGCGCAAGGGCGATGTTTGCGGTGTCGTCGTCAATCAGACACCGTTCTACGCCGAGGCCGGCGGTCAGGTCGGTGATACCGGTGTCATTCGCGGTCCCAAAGGCGTGACGCTGACGGTGCGTGACACGCAGAAGTTTGCCGATGGCCTCTACGTCCATACTTGCGAATGCTCGAAGGGTCCGTTGCGGCCTGGCGATGACGTTGAGCTGACGGTCGACGCAGCCCGTCGACGGCCGATCCAGGCGAACCATTCCGCCACCCACATCATCCATGAGGCCCTGCGTCTCGTGCTTGGCGATCACATCGCACAGAAGGGATCACGCGTCGCGCCCGACCGTCTGCGGTTCGATTTCTCCCATCCGAAAGCCATTTCTACCGAGGAGTTGGAGAGCGTTGAGCGACTGGCAAACGCCATCGCATTGACCGACGCTGGCGTCGAAACGCGCGTAATGGATGTGGACAGCGCGATTGAAAGCGGTGCGCGCGCGCTTTTCGGCGAAAAGTATGGCGATGAGGTGCGGGTTGTCTCAATGGGCCCTCCGCGGGGCCACATCGACCGCGAGGCGCATGATGTCTTGCATGGGCCTTCTGCGATGGCTTCCGCGGGTGATGGTGCGCAGGGCTTGGCGTTCTCCGTTGAGCTGTGCGGCGGTACGCACGTCAAGCGTACCGGTGAGATCGGGCAGATCAAGATCGTCGGTGAAAGCGCCGTTTCGGCTGGAGTGCGTCGGATCGAAGGGCTGACCGGAGAAGCCGCGCGGCGTTTTGCTGGTGAGCAGGATCAAATTGTGCGCACTGTGGCCTCGCTTCTGAAGACACCCGCCAGCGACATTATCCCCCGATTGGGAACGCTTATTGAAGAGCGCCGCGCACTGGAGCGTGAGGTTGCGCAACTGCGCCGGGCGCAGGCGCTGTCGGGCGGCGCCGCATCCGCAGGTGAAGACGACAGCGCAGGGCGGCAGGACATCAACGGGGTCGTGCTGCTGGCAAGGGTGCTGGATGGTGTGCCGGCCAAGGATCTCAAAGCGATTGTCGATGACGGCAAGGCGCAGATCGGCTCCGGGATCGTGGCGATGGTGGCGCGTCCTGAGGACGGCAAAGCGGGCGTGGTGGTCGGCGTGACCGATGATCTGTGTGACCGGTTCAATGCCGTCGATCTCGTGCGCATCGCCGCGTCGTCTCTGGGCGGGAAAGGTGGCGGCGGTCGCCCGGACATGGCGCAGGCCGGCGGCCCCAATGCAGATGCTGCGGACGAGGCTTTGGAAGCCATCGCGCAAGCCGTGAAAGAGCAGACCTCGCTGGCCGCAGCTCAATAGTGCAGTGGAACACCGCGAAAGTCCGAGTTTTTCAGGTTGATGCTCCCGAAGATTTGGGAGCAACCGCGCCGATGTGGTCAGAGGCGTCCAACGGTGTGACGCGCCAGTCCCTGCTTTTCTGCCAGCACACACAGCCAGTCATGCGCAACCGTGGCGGCGGCAAGTGCGGTGATCTCTGCGTGGTCGTAGGGCGGTGATACTTCGACAACGTCCATGCCCACGAGATTGAGCGGCGTGAGGCTGCGAATGAGCTCGAGCGCCTGCCAACTGGCAAGACCACCGGCTACGGGGGTGCCGGTGCCGGGCGCGAAGGCCGGGTCAAGACCATCAATGTCAAACGAAACATAGACCGGCGCATCGCCGGCGCGCTCGCTCAGGATTTCGACGGCTGCATCAATCCCGTTGCGGTGGATCCAGGGGCTTGTGAGGATCTCAAAGCCGGCATCACTTGCGTTGAAGGTGCGCAAGCCGATCTGCGTCGAGCGCGCCGTGTCGATCAGGCCTTGCGCTGCCGCGCGGGCAAACATGGTGCCGTGATCCAGCCGCGCAGGATGGTCCTGCCAAGTGTCACAGTGCGCGTCGAACTGGATCAGCGCGATCGGCCCGTGCCGTTCGGCGTGGGCTTTGATCAGGGGAAAGGCGACGAAATGATCGCCGCCGAACGTTAGCATTTTTGCACCACTCTCGAGAATGCTGCGTGCATGCGCCGTGATGGTTTCCTCAACGCCAGACTGATGGTGCGGATCAATCATACAGTCGCCGTAATCAATAACGGCGAGGCGCTCAAAAGGATCGAAACCCCAGGGAAACGCGTCGAGGCTTGCCAGCTCAGTCGACGCGGCGCGGATGGCACGCGGGCCGAAGCGGCACCCGGGACGATTCGTGACGGCGCCATCGAACGGCACACCGCTGACGACCACATCCACGCCCGCAAGGTCACGCGTGTAGCGTCGGCGCAGGAAGCTCAGCGCTCCGCCATACGTCATCTCGTGGGCACGGCTTTTCAGCGTCTCAGCGCGGAAAGCCTGATCAACGGCATCCTTGTCGAGGTGATAGCCGGATGGGTTATCTGTTGCCATGGAGCCGCGCCCTTGTTGTGTCGGATTAATGATGCTGTGCGGCGATCAGAAGCGGCGCAGATAGGTTTCGTGGTCGAAGGCCGTCACCCGGCGCTGGAACGCGCGCGCCTCGTGTCGTTTGACATCTCCAAACAGGGTGCGGAAGCGCTCGCCGTAGGCCGCAGTCACAAATTCCGATGCCGCAAAACGCTCGATCGCTGTCAACCAGTCGTGCGTGAGTGCTGATGGATCGTCGAACGCAACCTCGCCTTGCGGCGCTGACGTCTCAAGTGGTGGGCCAGCGTCAGACTTTTTTTCCATTCCCTCAAGCGCCGCCCAGAGCAGTCCAGCCGTTACGAGATGTGGGTTGGCATCCGCTCCGCCGACCCGGTGCTCTAGACGCGCCCCCGGGCCTCTGGTTTCGGGAAGACGCACGGCCGCGCCGCGATGTTCCAGTCCCCAGTTCGCCAGTATGGGGGCGTGCGAGTTGGGTTGGAACCGGCGATAGGCGTTGGCACTGGGCGCATAGATTGCCTGAGTGTCCCGCAGGGAGCGTACCACGCCGGCACATGCGTGCCTCAGCGCATCATTCGGCTGTGATCCGGACTGTCCGCCATCTGCGGAAGGGAGGGAAAAAATATTCTGTTGCGCCTCGTCGAACACACTCAGGTGGATGTGAAGTCCGCTGCCCGGCGCGTCGGTGAAAGGCTTTGCCATGAAGGTGGCTTCGTACCCATGCCGGCGCGCCGCTTCGCGCACCAACCGCCGGAACATGACGGCATGATCAGCCGCCAGGAGCGCATTCTTGCAATGTATCAGGTTGATCTCGAACTGCCCCGGTCCAAGCTCGGCAATCACCGTTTCCGTCGGGATCCGTTGGGTTGCGGAGAATGCCTTGATCGTATCGATGAAGCCAGAAAAGGACTCCAACGCCTCTGCCTCGTAGAGCTGACCGATCAAGCTGCCATCCGTCCCAAGATAGGCCGGCAGCGGCGTCGCGAGGCCGCCCGCTTCCGTCGGCGGCACATAAAGGTAGAATTCCAGCTCGACCGCGACGCAGGCCTGCCATCCGCGTTCCGCGTAGGCATCGACAGCACGCTGGAGAATGGCGCGTGGGTCCGCAAAGCTGGGCGTTCCGTCGCGCTCAACAAGCGTGGCGAGCACTTGTCCGGCTTGCGTGTCGCTCCACGGGACGGGGACGTGGGTCTGCATGTCGGGCCGCAGCATCCCGTCGGGGTCGCCGCAGCTGATGCTCAGGCCGGTAATATCGTCGTTTTCCTCTCCCCAGATGTCGAGCGATGAGGTCGACAGTGGAAGACGCACTTCCCCGGCCGTGAGGGATGAAAATTTTGCGGCCGGCAACCACTTGCCGCGCAGTACGCCATTCATGTCGAGCATCAGCACTTGGGTGCGTTCGCCAATGGGCGTGTGATTGGAATGTGGCGTCGTCATCTTGGGCCCGGTCAATCCATCTGAGCGCAGGTGCTCGAGAACAGGTCAGTGACAGGTGGTGTGCATGTGCGCAACGCTGGTGTCCGGCTAAGGTCAGGCTGGTGCGCATGCTACGTAACGGCAGGGCAGGTGCGGGACCGGACGAACGCGTGCGGCAGCGGCGTTCATCACGTTGCGTCAGCCGGGCTTTGCGCCATCGACCCGCCATTTCGTCAGCAGCGATGCCGACACCACCCCTATTGTCACCGCGGCGATCAGGACTGTGGATATGGCATTGATTTCGGGCGTCACGCCCAGGCGGATCTGACTGTAGATCTTGATTGGCAATGTCGTCGAGCCCGGTCCGGTTGTGAAGCTGGCGATCACCAGATCATCCAGCGACAGCGCAAATGACAAAAGCCAGCCGGAAACAATGGCCGGGAAGATCAACGGCACCGTGACCGTGAAAAAGGCTTTCATCGGCGAGGCGCCAAGATCCATCGCTGCCTCCTCGGTTGAGCGATCGAAGGTGACGAGGCGCGATTGGACGACAACAGCCACAAAGCACAGCGAAAATGTGATGTGGGCGATGGTCACTGTCCAGAAGCCGCGGGCAAACTCCATGGCCACGAATAAAAGCAAGAGCGACAGCCCGGTGATGACGTCCGGCATGACAAGCGGCGCAAAGACCATTCCGGAGAACAAGGTTCGACCAAGAAATGCGCCCGAACGCACAAGCACAAGCGCGGCCATGGTGCCGAGGATGGTCGCAATCGTAGCGGTGACGAACGCGATGCGCAATGTCATCCATGCAGCCTGAAGCAATTGCTCGTTTTCCAGTAATGCGGCGTACCATTTGGTGGAAAATCCACCCCACACGGTCACGAGCTTTGATTCGTTAAAACTGTAAATGACGACAATCAGGATTGGAATATAAAGAAACGAAAAGCCAAGCGCGAGGGATGTCGCGTTGAACCAGCTGAATTGTCCGCGCATCACACACCCCCCTCGTGGCGCATCTGATAGCGCTGGAACACCATAATCGGCACGACAAGCACGAGCAGCAGGATAACGGCCACGGCCGAGGCCACGGGCCAATCCCGGTTGTTGAAGAACTCCACCCACAGCGTTCGCCCGATCATGAGGGTGTTCGATCCGCCCAGGATATCAGGAATGACGAACTCACCCACAGCCGGAATGAACACGAGGAAGCAGCCCGCTATGATCCCGGGCACGGCCAGGGGGAGCGTGACAGTCCAGAACGCCTTTGCGGGGCCGGCCCCTAAATCTTCTGCGGCTTCGAGAAGGGCCGGGTCATGGCGAATAAGGTTGGCATAGAGCGGAAGGACCATGAACGGCAAATAGGAATAGACGATACCAATATAAACGGCCGTGTTGGTGTTCAGGATTGTCAACGGCTCGGAGATAAGACCAACCGACAGGAGCAGCGCATTCAACAGGCCTTCTTTTTTCAAGATGCCGATCCAGGCATAAACCCGAATGAGAAAAGACGTCCAGAATGGCAGGATGATGAGCATGAGAAGCGTCGGCTGCCAAACCGCCGGTGCTCGCGCCATGCCATAGGCGAGTGGAAAGCCGATCAAGAGTGCAAACGCCGTGGAAATGCCTGCAATGGTGAGGCTGGAGATATAGGATTTCCAGTAAAGGTCATCCTCGGTCAGCCAGATGTAGTTTTCAAAGTCGAGCTGGGTGATCTGCTGCCAGAGGTGGGCAAGCCCCATCGTATAGTCAAACGCTGGCGCATAGGGCGGTATGCGGACCACGACGTCGGACAGTGAGATTTTGAAAACAATAAAAAAAGGTACGAGAAAGAAAAAGAACAGCCACGCATAGGGCACGGCGATCAGCGCGAGATGGCCGAGGCGATCAGGGCGCCAGCCGCTGGGTCCCCGTTGGGTCTGGCCGGCATGGCGCGTAGATTGGCTGGCATCGGGCGTCGGCGCGTTGGCCGGCGCAGATGCACCTGTCGCAGCAGCCGGTGGAGGGGATGGGGCGGCCATTGGCGATCCCTCAAGGGTGGCAGGGTGCTTCTTGCGGAGCGCCGGGCTCACAAGCGGTTCACATCACGACCGCAGCGCTTTTCCACAAGCGGCGGTCAACGGGCAGCCGTACGGGGCTCGCATTGGCATCGGCCGGCGCGGCGGACAGCAAGGCCACTCAGCGCTCTAGGACAACGCCGGCGCTTGCCGGCCACGTCAGCCAAACCGGGTCATCCCATGTGATGGCACGATCGATCAGATGTGAGCGATTGGCTTCAAGCGCCTTGATGATCTGGCCGCCCGCCGTTTCCACATGATAGGTCGTCACGTCGCCGAAATAGGCAATGTCGAGCACTTTTCCTGGGATTTTGTTTTCGCCCGGATGCTCGTCCCGGCTCTTGGATGTTCTGATCTTCTCCGGGCGAACGGCAAGCCAGCACCGTTTAGAGGCGTCCGCATTGATGTTTGTGAGCTGGACATCGTGGTCCGGCGTTTCGGTCCAGCGGAACAGGGCACCGTGCTGTGTTCCATTGGCGCGCAGTTCACCCTCGATGATGTTCACATCACCAATAAAATCCGCCACAAACCGGCTTGCCGGATATTCATAGATTTCGCCCGGCGGCGCGACCTGGCTGATCTCCCCGTCGGCCATGACAGCAATGCGGTCTGCCATGGTCATTGCCTCCTCCTGGTCGTGCGTGACCATGATGAAGGTGGTGCCAGTCGATTCTTGCAGGTCCATCAATTCGAATTGCGTCTGGCCGCGCAGTTTCTTGTCAAGCGCGCCCAGCGGCTCATCGAGCAGAAGAATTTTGGGCCGCTTTGCGAGTGCGCGCGCCAGGGCGACACGCTGGCGCTGACCGCCCGAAAGCTGGTCGGGCTTTCGCCTCCCATACCCCTCCAATTGGACGAGCTTGAGCATCTCGGCGATCCGTGCGGCGATCGCATCCTTCGCCATGCCCTCCTGATGCAGGCCGTAGGCGATGTTGCGTTCAACACTCATATGCGGAAACAGCGCATATGATTGGAACATCATGTTGATCGGACGGCGGTGCGGCGGCGTGAGTGAAATATCTTGGCCGTCCAGCAGCACCCGCCCTGATGTGGGCTTTTCAAATCCGGCCAGCATGCGCAGCAGTGTGGTCTTGCCGCAGCCGGATGAACCCAGAAGTGCAAAAAATTCCCTGGGAAAGATGTCGAGCGTGAGGTCGTTGACAGCGGTCACGTCACCGAAACGCTTTGTGACGTTTTCAAAACGAACGATCGGTTTTGCCGACGGGTCGTTCCAAGGGGCGAACGTGCGGCCGGGCTGAGGGATGGTGCCTGTCATCGCTGATCGGATGCGACCCCGCCTAACAGTGCGCTCGATATAACGAGGCGCGTGGGGTGGAAGGATGCCGTGTGTTGTGAACAGAACGCCACTGTCCTGTGGCGTGTGATACTGTCACTGCCTGTCATGACAACAGTGCTCGCCCAACTTGAGAACCAGCAATTCTCTGGCGGGCGGTTATGGGCCCCAGATTTTCTGGGACCCAAGTCTGCCGGCCGGGGCCTCACTGGCCGGACTTCACCGCAGTCCACTCGCGTGTCACAACGCGGTTGACCGTCGGCGGATAGGTGGTGACCACATACAAGCTCGCGAGCACCTCCTCGGTCGGGTAGATGGCCGGGTCCTCGATCACGTCCTTTTCCAGCAGCGGCTGGGAGGCCTTGTTGCCGTTGGCGTAGTAGACATAGTTGGTCGCCTTGGCGATGACCTTCGGATCCATGATGTAATTGAGGAATGTGTGGGCATTTTCCGCATTGGGCGCATCTGCCGGAATGGCCATCTGGTCAAACCACATGAGCGCACCCTGTTTGGGAATGGAGAACGCGACCTCGACACCGTTGTCCGCCTCTGATGCACGGTCACGCGCCTGGAAGACATCGCCGGACCAGCCCACCGCGACGCAGATGTCACCATTCGCCAAGGCGTTGATATACTCGGATGAATGGAACTTCTGGACGTAGGGGCGCACTTTCTTTAGAAGCGCGGCCGCCTCACGCAGTTCGCCGACATCCTTGCTGTCCGGGTCTTTGCCCAAATAGTTGAGAGCGGCCGGGAAAAGCTCAGTCGGGGCGTTGAGGAAATGAATGCCGCAATCCTTGAATTTCGACAGAATTTCAGGATTGAAGATCAGCTCCCAGGAATCCACCGGTGCGTCCGGCATGATTTCCTTCACCTTGGCGACGTTGTAACCAATGCCGGTGGTGCCCCACATGTAGTTGATCGAGTACTGATTGCCCGGATCGTACGTCTCGGTGCGCTTCTCGATCTCTGCCCACATGTTCTTCAGGTTCGGCAACTTGGACTGGTCCAGCTTGCGGAACACACCGGCCTGAAGCTGACGCGACAGGAATGTGCCTGTCGGCACAACGATGTCATAGCCCGTTGAGCCCGCGAGCAGTTTTGTTTCCAGCACCTCGTTGCTGTCGAAGACATCATAGACGACCTTGATGCCCGTCTCGGCTTCGAAGTCCTTCAGGATAGATTCATCAATGTAGTCCGACCAGTTATAGACCCGAACTTCTTTGGCACTGGCCACAGCCGCCAGTGATGCCGCCATTGCGGCTGCGATAAATCCAGACTTCAGAAAACGAGTGACCACTCTTGCCCTCCTATGGGGTTCACCGTGTCAGGGACAATCGCCCCGTCCGACATGCCAGTTCAAACGCCGACACAGAGTGCAGGTCTGTTTGGTGAAACTGGGACGCCTTTGGGTCGATTTCCGCCGATCAGACCCGTGGCGCGGTTTGCTGTCAAGCGCAGAACATCAGCGTTTTTTGCAGCGCAGCAGGACATGCCGTGTCGCGCGCGGGACTTTACACAGGTGTCCACGCCAGTGCCAGCCGCCCCACGCTGTGCCGGCTCACCAGATGCAGTGCATCGCGACACTGGCGCGTCCGAGTGTACGGTGGCATGGGGAGACATCGCCAACAGCCATGGACCTTCCAGATGTCCTCCCAGACACAGCCTGGGACCGAACCGCACATCCGCCTCGCGCCGGCGCCCGGCCAGGAGTGGGCCGAGCAGTTGCCGTCAGCGCTGCTTGACTGGCTCAACGGCCGGCGGATTGAAGAGGTCGAGTGCATGGTCGCCGACATTGCCGGCATCTCGCGCGGCAAGACCATGCCGGCCAAGAAGTTCGCCAAGTTGGAATCGATCTTCTTGCCGATCTCGATTTTCTACCAGACCATCACCGGTGATTACGCCAACGTGGAGATTGCCACCGGCTGGACCGAAGCCGACGTTGTCATGCGCCCCATCCTCGACGTGGCTTGCGCCGTGCCGTGGGCGCCGGACGTTACCATCCAGGTGATCCACGACATGGAAACACGCGATGGCCAGCCGCTTGGCCTGGCGCCGCGTAACGTCCTCAAACGCGTTGTGGCGCTCTACGAGGCGCAGGGGTGGCAGCCCGTCGTGGCGCCAGAGCTGGAGTTCTACCTCACCAAGCGCAACGTCGATCCGGACTATCCTATCGAGCCCACCATCGGGCGGACAGGGCGTGCAGGCGCCAGCCGACAGGCCTACTCGATCAGCGCGGTCGACGAGTATGGCAAGATCATCGACGACATCTACGAGTTTGCTGAGGCGCAGGGCCTGGAGATCGACACCGTCATGCAGGAGGGCGGCGCCGGCCAGCTTGAGATCAACCTCAACCATGGCGATCCGCTGCGCCTTGCGGACCATGTGTTCCTCTTCAAGCGCACGGTGCGCGAGACGGCGCTGCGCCATGATTGTTACGCCACGTTCATGGCCAAACCCATGGAGGACCAGCCTGGCAGCGCCATGCACATCCACCAGTCGGTGGTCGACACGCGCACGGGCCTGAACCTGTTTTCCAACGGCGATGGCACGCCGTCGGCCGCGTTCCATCATTTCCTTGGCGGCCAGCAGCGCTTCTTGAACGCCGCCATGTGCATTCTCGCCCCGTATGTGAATTCCTACCGCCGGCTGATCCCAGACAACGCCGCGCCCATCAACCTGGAGTGGGGCGAGGACAATCGCACGACCGGGCTGCGTGTGCCGCTGTCCGGGCCGGACGACCGTCGCATTGAGGCGCGCGTGGTCGGCATGGACACCAACCCCTATCTCGCCATGGCGGCGTGCCTCGCCTGCGGCTATCTCGGGCTGATGAACCAGATCGAGCCGCGCTCGCCCGTGACGCACGAAGCCTACAACAAGCCGCACGCGCTGCCGCGTGGACTGCTGGATGCGCTGCGGTTGTTCGAAGAATGCGATGAACTGCAGGACGTGCTCGGCCGTGAATTCTGCCGCATTTACGCGAGCGTCAAAAACCACGAACTGGATGAATACCTCCGGGTGATCAGCCCCTGGGAGCGTCAGCACCTCATGCTGAACGTGTAGCCCGGCTTTGCGCCTGTCGCCTCCGCTCCTCAAGGATCCCACAGTCATGTCCCTGATTGAGAACCACCCGCCCACGGCCGAACTCCAGGCGCGTGATGCCGCGCACCACCTGCACCCCTTCACCGACAGCGGACAACTCAATGCCAAGGGCGCGCGGGTGATCACGCGGGCCGATGGCGTGTTCTTGTGGGATTCCGACGGGCACCGCATCCTCGACGGCATGTCCGGCCTGTGGTGCGTCAACATCGGTTATGGCCGCAAGGAGCTGGCAGCCGCTGCGGCCCGGCAGATGGAACAGCTCGCCTACTACAACACCTTCTTCCAGACGACCCACCCGCCTGCTGTCGCGCTGGCCGAGCGTCTGGCGCAGCTGACGCCGGAGCACATCACGCACGTCTTTTTCGGCGGCTCCGGCTCCGACGCAAACGACACCAACCTGCGTATGGTGCGCCATTACTGGGCTGCGCTCGGCAAGCCGGAAAAGTCCATCGTGATTGCGCGCAAGAACGCCTACCACGGCTCAACAATGGGTTCGGCCAGCCTTGGTGGGATGGCCTTCATGCACGCGCAAGGCGGCCTTCCGATCCCTGGCATCGTCCACATCGATCAGCCCTACTGGTACGGCGAGGGCGGGGAGATGAGCCCTGAAGAGTTCGGCCTCGCCCGCGCCCGCCAGCTGGAAGACGAGATCGACCGGATCGGGGAGGATAAGGTCGCCGCCTTCATCGCCGAGCCCATCCAGGGCGCCGGCGGTGTTGTGATCGCGCCGGAGACCTACTGGCCCGAGGTCCAGCGCATCTGTGCCGAGCGCGACATTCTCTTCATCGCCGATGAGGTGATCTGCGGTTTCGGTCGGACAGGCCACTGGTTCGGCTCAGACAGCTACGGGCTGCGCCCGGACATCATGACAATCGCCAAGGGTCTTTCCTCCGGTTACCTCCCGATCGGCGGCTCGCTTGTCTCGCGCGATGTCGCTGAGGTGCTGGCCGCGCAGGGTGGCGAGTTCGCTCACGGCTACACTTACTCCGGCCATCCCGCGGCCTGCGCCGTGGCGCTTGAAAACCTCCGCATTCTTGAGGAGGAAAATATCGTTTCGCGGGTGCGCGAGCACACGATGGGCCGGATGAAGGAGCGCTGGATGACGCTTGCCGATCATCCAATGGTGGGCGAGGCGCGCATGTACGGCTTGCTCGGCGCGCTGGAATTGACACCGGACAAGAGCGCGCGGGCGAAGTTCGCAAGCCCGGTCGGCACGGTCGGGACACTCACGCGGGACATCTGCTTCAAGACCGGCGTCGTCATGCGGGCGGTGCGTGACAGCATGATCATCTGCCCGCCGCTCATCATCTCCGATGAGGAGATTGATTTGCTGATGACGCTCGTGACCCGTGCGCTCGACGAGGCCCACCACACCGCAAAGGCCGAGGGGCTGATGGTGGCCGCGCCGTCGGCGCATTGAGTTTTTTCCGTCCAGTCGTCGGTCGTCACGCCAGCCGTCGTGGCCATGCAGCCGAACGCGTTTGACCGCGCCGCCAATGAGCGGCGCCTGGCACACCACCATGGGTCCGCTCAATGGATGCGCTGACCGCCAACGACACCGTGGGCGTCTATCCGGCCTCCTACTACGCTGCAACGGCGCGCCCCTTGCGGCCTTTCCCGGCGCTGCGGGGGCAGGTGGCTTGCGATGTGTGCGTGGTGGGCGCCGGGTTCACGGGCGTCTCCGCGGCGCTTCATCTGGCCGAGCGTGGTTACGATGTTGTCCTGCTCGATGCCCATCGCATCGGATGGGGCGCTTCCGGGCGCAACGGCGGGCAGGTCGGCACCGGCCAGCGCCTTGAGCAAAGCGCTCTTGAAGAACTGGTGGGCAAGGACGACGCCCGGCGGCTCTGGCAGATTGGGCTGGAGGCCCATGCCCAGGTGCTGCAACTGACCCGCACCTTTGGCATCGATGCGGAGTACCGGCCTGGCGTTCTCCACGTTGACCATCGCTCACGATTTTCTCCGCATTCGCGTCGCGAGGTGGAGCATCTGCGGTCCCACTACGGCTACGAGCCGATACGCTACGCGGAAGCGGATGAGGTTGCCCACTTGCTCGGCACACCGGTTTATCATGGTGGGTCGATGGATATGGGATCAGGTCACCTCCACCCGCTCAAGCTCGTGTTTGGACTGGCGGAAGCGGCCATTGAGGCGGGCGCACAGGTGTTTGAGCGCAGCCGCGTCACGGCGATCGAAGAGAAAAATTCAGGCGTTGAGATCGTCACCGAGGGCGGCAGGGTGACAGCGCAGATGGGCATCCTGGCGGGCAACGGTTATCTCAGTGGCCTCGCCGCGCCGGTTGAGCGCCGCTTCGTGCCAATCAACAACTTCATCATCGCGACCGAACCGCTGGGGGCGGACCGTGCACGAGCCATCAATCGTGACGATGTGGCGGTGTCTGATAGCCGCTTCGTGATCAACTACTGGCGTCTGTCGCGCGACAATCGCCTGTTGTTCGGCGGCGGCGAAACCTACGGACTGAAATTCCCTGCCGATCTCGCAGCCGTGGCCCGCAAGCCCCTGCTCAAGATTTACCCGCAGTTGGCGGATGTCCGCATTGACTATGCCTGGGGCGGGACGTTGGCCATCACCCGCAGCCGCCTGCCTGTGTTTGCTCGCGTCTCGCCGCACGTGCTGAGCGCGGGAGGGTATTCCGGCCATGGCATCGCGCTCGGTGTGTTCGCCGGAGAGATCCTTGCCCAGGCCGTGTCGGGCACGATGGAGCGGTTCGATGTGATGGCCAAGGTACCGAACGCCGCGTTCCCGGGCGGCACGCGCTTGCGCCACCCACTGCTGGTAGCGGGCATGACGTTCCACGCGCTGCGCGATCTGCTCTGACATGCGGGCGATATCTGTGTGCTGGCGCCGGTGATCAGGCGCCAGCAGTTGCGGCCCGGAGCGCCACTGCGAATTCGCTCTTGAGAAGTTCTATATCCTCCACGCCGACAGACACGCGGAAAAACCCCTCCGTGATGCCCAGCGCCGCCCTGGCATCCGGCGTGAGCGCACGATGCGATGAACTCGCAGGATGGGACAGCGTGGTGGCCACATCGCCCAGCGTCGGCGCAAACGGGATCTGCGTGGCAGCGCGAACAAAGTCGTTGGCCTCGGCTCGGCCCCCTTCCAGCTCAAAGCTCACCATGTTGGCCGTGCGGTTGCCGAGCACGCCCGCCCGGTGGCGCGCATCCGGATGGTCGGCCCGGCCCGGGAAAAGCACCCGACGCACTCCGGGCGCATCGCAGAGAAATTCCGCCAATTCGGCGGCATTGCGTTCGGCCTGGTCGTAACGCAGCTCGAAGGTGTGCAGGCCACGCTCTGCAAGCCAGCAGTCGAACGGGCTCGGGGTCGCGCCAAACGTGATGGCGGACGTCGTGATGGCCGCCATCAGTTCCTGCGTGCGCGCGGCAACGTAGCCCAGCGTGACATCGGAATGTCCGGCCAGCAGCTTGGTCACGGAGTGCACGACGATGTCCGCGCCGTGGTCGAATGGGCGGAACGCGCGCGGCGTGGTGAACGTGTTGTCCACCGCCAGCAGGCAGCCGTGCGTGCGCGCAACCGCGGCAATGCCCGCCATGTCCGCGATCCGCAGCGTCGGGTTTGAAACGGTCTCAACATGAATGATGCGGGTCTGCTCCGTCACGGCGGCGGCGATCGCATCGGCATCGGAGGCATCCGCGAACGTCACGCCATAGCCCAGCCGTGGCAGGTCCTCACTCAGCATCCGCAATGAGCGGCCATACAATTGATCGGCGGCCACGATATGGTCGCCGGGCTTGAGCAGCGCCAGAAACATCATGCCAACGGCGGCCATGCCGGATCCGACAACGAGGCCCGCGCCCATGTCCGGCGTCACGCCCTCCAGCCAGTCGATCTTGCGGGCCAGAACATCCGCGTTGGGGTGGCCCTCGCGCGCGTAGGTGTAGCCGGGCTGGCCGCCTTCATATTGCGCATCGAGGTGGTCGGCGTCAGCGCTGGCATAAACGACGGACGGCGAGAGCGGCGTGACCACGGGCGCCGATGAGCTCTGCGGCCAGGGTGTGCGCCGCACGATGGAGCCTGCGCCGCGCGAAGGGGTATCGTCACGCATCATGTTCTGTTGTCCTGAAAGTTGAACGGGCCGACCGCGACGGCGCGCGGCCGGCTGAAGACGGGAGGAGCGCCATGGACGACGGACCTCGCAGCCCTGGAAGCCCCGGAGAGGGGGCGAAACCGCCACTGTTGCTGGTCCACGGTGCCTGGCATGGGCCGTGGTGTTTCAAAGGGTTCGCCCCACACCTAGAGGCGCGCGGCTTTGCGGTTGCGACGGCTGCATTCCCCGACGGCGTGCCAGGCGGGACGCCACCACAGGAGCTCTTGGCCGTCTACACCGATGTCGTCGCGGCAGCCGCGCGCTGCTTGCCAGCCCCACCGGTCATCATTGCGCATTCCATGGCCGGCGCGCCAGTCTCGTGCCTGCTGGCCTCAACCCACGAAAAAATAGCCGGCGCGATCTTCCTGACGGCCTACGCTTTGCGTCCAGGCGAAAGCGTCATGGACCACGCATCCCGCGACGCCGTCTCACAGATCGCACAGGCATTCCGCCCCCGGCCAGACGGCCTTGTGGCGCTTGATGGCGATCTGGCGCCGGCACTGCTCTACAACAACGCCAGCGCCGCTGATGCCGCGACCGCAGCCGCCCAACTGCGCCCGCAAGACATGGCAATCTTTAAAGCACGTGTGCCAGCGCCCGCGGGAAACGGGAGCGCCCCCGCCGGTGGTCAACCCTGGAGGGCGGCCATCGTCTGCACCGAGGACATCACCATCGGCCCTGCCACCCAGAGCGCCATGGCCGAAGCGACGGGCTGCCGGCCGATCGTCGAGATGGCGTGCGATCATTCGCCCTTCCTCAGCGCGCCGGAGGCGCTGGCCGACGTCGTTGCCGGCATCTGCGCTGAGCACTGCGGGCCGGCGTTGCGCTGACCTTGGCGGCGACGCGTGCCGTGGCGATGCGAATCTGCGCACTGTGCCAGCCTGAAGTGTGCGCACCGAACGGCGGGTGGCCGCTTGTTGGCCGTGCCGTTGACCCGGTGTGCTGGGGATCGGCTCACGGCCCACCAACGAAGCCCGTCGACCGCGCCCGTTTGCCAAGTTTTTCAGCCACGTTACTCACCGGGGACCGCTTGATGACCTTCACCATCGCAGTTGCCAATCGCAAAGGCGGCGTCGGCAAATCGACGGTGGCCACCATGCTTGCTCACGGCTTTGCCGTGTGGGGCGGCCACCGCACGCTGCTGGTGGACCTCGACACCCAGTGCAACTCGTCACTGATGTTGGTTGGTGGCGCGCGCTGGAAGGAGGCGCGCTACAACGATTGCACGGTTGCGGACTATTTCTACAACCGCAACACGAAGATGGGCACCCGGATGGAGGAGTACATCGTCGACGGTGCTGGCGATGTGATCCGCGACGACGGTGCGCGGCCCGATCTGTCGTTGTTCTGCGGCTCGGTCGACATTGAGGACATTCTGGACGAACTCCTCATCAACCAGACCGCCGGGATGAAGCGGCTCGACATCAAGAACGCGCGCACCCGGGTGGCAAACTATCTGGGCGATTTCCTGCGCCGCACGCTTTCGGGTTTCGATGTGGTCGTTTTCGACTGTCCGCCCGGCTTGTCGCTGGCGGTGGACGCCTCGCTGAAGTTGGCCGACCATGTGGTGGTACCGTTCCGCCCCGACTATGTTTCCCAATACGCCATCGACCGCATTGCCCAGAAGATCGAGGGCAAAGCGAACGCGCGCGGGGTGGCCGAGGTGCCGCTGACGAGCCGTCGGTATCGCGCGATCGCCAACTTCTACCGGGACAGCGGGCCAGACCGGTTTCTGGTCGACCTGGTGGGCGAGGAGCACCCGCTGATGGAGACGCGCATCCACCAGTCGAACGCGATCGCGGAATCGCTGGACTGGCAGGAGGAAGGCGTCACGATGGACGAGAAGTTCGGCCCGGGCATCAGTGATGTGCTGCGCCTCTATAACGAGGTGGCGGAAGTGGGCGACGCTGTCATGGCCCGCAAGGCGGCCTGAGGGACGGGCACGCGCGAAGCACACCTTCCCGTTTCCAATCGGCGCTCGGGCCGCGCGACGCTGGATCGCATGACGGCCAGGACCAACGCCAGGATCGAGAACAATGGGCGACACCAAACAGGCCACCAAGCTGATCCGCGGCAAGATGCTGCGTGCCTACTTCGAGAACATCGTGGCGAGTGAACGCCATGTGGACCCCGAGGCGCGGGAGCGGCTGGTCAATCGCCTGCAGCTGTTCATCACGTCGGCACGCTTCAGGGCCATCCCGCCGGAAGTGAAGGTCGAGGCGGAGCCGGCTGCGCTGAGAAGTGCAGAGGCAGGAGCGGCCGCGCGCGACATCAACGCCGGTCTGGAGGCCATGACCGGTGGCGCCGGCGGCGCGGGCCGGGCTGGTGCGGCCACCGCGAAGGGGAAACCGGCAGCAAACGGTGCGGGCACGGGGACCGACACGGCGCTTTCACCTGGCGCGACGGCACCGTCTGCGGCGTCCGTGCGCGCTGCGCGCGGCGGAGCGTTCGACCCTTATGCTTTTTCGGCTGAGGCGATGATCCTGCGCGATGAGGAAGATGCGCTGCGGCGTGAGCTCAATGAGGTCGGCGACCGGGGCAATCTCCAGGCGCTCGCAAAGGCACAAAAACTCAGCCTGCCGCGCGAACTGCGCACGTCAGACGACGCGACTCTCGCTGAGCTGCGCGATGCCATCATTGAGGCGGCCAAAAAACGCGTCGCCAACCGGCAGGCTGCTGCCGGGTGAGTTGGAGCCTAGGATTACAAGGGCCTCAGCCACATTAACCGCCTATACTCCCGACTCGATCAGGTGAACATTTGGTGCTGCAACGCAACGTCTGAGCGGCGTGTTCGCAGTAAGCACTGCATTTTGACTGCGATAAGCGCGTGTACTGGCTACCTCGATTTACACCGGGGAAAATCGACGGGAGCGGGGTCGATGGGTGTAAAGCGGAATTGTTTTCTTGCGGCGGCATGTACGTTTGCGATGGTACTACCGCCGTCCTGGGCGCAGGCCCAGTGCGTGACCAACGGGCTTAACGTCGTGTGTAGCGGCGTCGACAATGACGGTTTCGATGACGGCACCGACGGATTGAACGTCGTGGTGGAAACCGGCGCCACTGTGACGAACCCAGGCGATCGCGCCTTGGACATCAACGGCGACGATGTTTCCCTCACAAATGACGGAACGATCGAAGGTCAAGGCGACGATGGTGTGCGCATCGGTTCCCGTGCCACCATTACAAACAACGGCACAATATCCTCGGACGATGATGAGGTTGTCGAAGCCTCGGGCGAGGATGACGTTACTGTCGTCAACACCGGCACAATTATCGCGGTTTCCGGTGGTGATAAGGGGATTGAGGCCGAGGACGATCTGACGGTGATCAACTCGGGCAGCATTATCTCGATTGATAGCGAGCCGGTTGAGGCCGATGGCGACGGCCTGACACTGGTGAACTCCGGTACGATCCGATCCGATGCCGATGACGGCGTTGACGCCTCGGGTGACGCGTCGATCACGAATTCAGGCAGCATCATCGGTACGTTGAACGACGGTATAGAGCTTGACGACGGCACGATCATCAATTCCGGAACGATCATCTCACTCAGTTCGTCGCCAGGTGAGACCGACGCTGGCATCGATTTCGATAGTGACGCTGATAATGGTAAAGTGGTCAACTCAGGCCTGATTGAGGGCGATGTCGCTATCGGCGTCGATCAAGCCAACACCGGCCAGCAGAACGTGATCAACAGTGGCACGATTGTTGGTCGGGCGGGCACGGCTATGAGCCTTGGTCAGGGCGATGACCAACTCACGCTCAAAGAAGGGTCAGTCATCGTTGGCCTCGTCGACATGGGCAGCGGCAACGACAGTGTCACATTCAACAACGGCGCAAGCACAGTTTTGACTTTTTCTTCGTCAGCCACGGACGGGGGGACGACACCCAGCAGCCCGGCATCGCCTGCTTTGGCTGTTGCAACGCCGGCGACGACTTCGGCGGTTCCTGCGAACATCAACACAGGCGGCCTCCCGTTTGTTGTTTCCGGCAATACGGTCGCAGTTCTCGACCCTGGCTTCCTTGCGCAGCAGGACGAGGCCCTGGTTGATCTGACCAGCGGCATCCACAACACGGTTCATGCGCGACTTGCGAATACGGGCGCCGGAAACACCTTTGCAGCTGATGGCGTTGCATTGGGACTGACAGATGCGTCCGCGCGCATGGGTCTGGGTTTCGGTGACCCCTCACAGGGCAGCATGAAGGACGTCCCGGCCGAACTCGCCCCGGGGCTATTCATGGCCGCGATATCGGCGCGCGAAGTGCCGTTTGATGCCTTGTGTAGCGCCGACGGGCGCAGCCTGGACGACTTGCCCAAGGCCGCGCGGGTCGGCACCTCGAGCT
>CAZGNQ010000028.1:0-16835 GCA_964527285.1 uncultured Hyphomicrobiales bacterium
GTCGCCTGCGCACAGTGTGACGACCCGATAAGCGAGGCCCAGCCCGTCAAGCACCGCGCGCGCGCTTGTCGTCATGCGCTCCAACTCGTCGAGCGAAGCCTCCGGCGTGGTGATCGACACCAGCTCGACCTTGGAGAATTGGTGCTGGCGGATCATCCCGCGCACATCCCGCCCGGCCGATCCCGCCTCGGCGCGAAAACACGGTGTGTGGGCCGTCACGCGGATCGGCAGATCGGCCACGTCGAGGATCTGTTCGCGCACAAGATTGGTGAGCGGCACCTCAGCGGTTGGGATCAGCCAGTGGTCGCCGTTGGTGCGATAGAGATCATCCTCGAATTTGGGCAGTTGCGAGGTGCCGAACAACGCAGGGTCACGCACCAGGAAAGGCGGCGCGACCTCGGTGTAGCCGTTCTGGCTCGTATGGAGGTCCAACATATAGGCCGCCAGGGCACGCTCGAGACGGGCGAGTGCGCCCCGCAAGACGACGAAACGAGCGCCGGAGAGGCGGGCTGCGGTCTCAAAATCCATCAGACCCAGCGCTTCGCCGATCTCGAAATGCTGGCGCGGCTCGAAGTCGAAGGATGGCGGATTGCCGACGCGCGCAACCTCTTCATTGTCGTCTTCGCTGGTGCCGTCCGGGATCTCGTCGAGGACCCAGTTCGGCAGGCCGGCCAATGCGTTGGTGAGGCGCTCGTTGATCGCGCGCTCCCCCTCTTCGCCGTTCTGCACGAAGGCCTTGAGGTCAGCGACCTCGGCCATCAGGGCCTGGGCCTCCTCTTCATTGCCGCCGGCCTTCGCCTTGCCGATGGCCTTTGAGGCCGTGTTGCGCCGGGTCTGGGCATCCTGCAGCTTGGCAATGTGGGCGCGGCGCTCGTCGTCGATCGCGATGATCTCGCCAGCGGCTGCCGGTGCACCGCGCCGGGCAAGCGCGGCATCGAAGCCTTCTGGGTCGTTGCGGATCAGCTTGATGTCAAACACGGCATCTGCAGGCCCTTGCATGGGCCTGCTCCCTTCGTTGGCGGACGCTCACAACGCACGCCGGGTGGCACCTGCGTCACGCCGCCCCGGACGACGACGCGGGCTGGTCGTGCCGCGCCAACCCTGATCAATCAAGTGGGCAATCAATTCGGAATCAGAGGAGCAACCAAGTGGGGAACGCAACGGCGCAGGCAAGACTGCACTCAGGCACCTGACGCTTCGTCGGCCTCCTCCTCACGGGCGCGGCGTTGCTCCACGGACGCCACCGCCAGGATGCTCAGCTCATAGAGGAGATAGGTCGGCACGCCGAGGCCGATCTGCGAGACGATGTCAGGCGGCGTGAGCAGCGCTGCGACGGCAAGGATGGCGATGATGGCGTATTTCCGCCCCGCCTTCAGGTCTTGCGCCGTCAGAAATCCAGCCCGTGCGAGCAGGGTGAGCACGACCGGCAGCTGGAAGCAGAACCCAAAAGCCAGGATGAACATCATGATCAGACCGAGGTACTCGCTGACCTTTGCCGTCAAGATGACGCGGATCTGATCGTCGCCTGTGGGCTGAATGCTGAGAAAGAAGCCCATCGCGAGCGGCAGAGCGACAAAATAGACAAGCGCCGCGCCGGTGAGAAACAGCACGGGCGTGGCAATGATGTACGGCAGGAAGGCGTTGCGTTCGTTGCGGTAAAGCCCCGGCGCAATGAACATGTAGATCTGGGTGGCGAGGATCGGGAAGGCGCAGAAAATCGCGCCAAACAAGGCCAGCTTGATCTGGGTGAGGAACCATTCCTGCGGCGACGTCTGGATGAGCGTCAGTTCGCCGATCTCCACGCCCGCGGCCGCCGCGTAGGGATACACAAGAATATTGTAGATGTCGGTCGCGAAATAGAAACAGACAACAAACGCCACGCCGATGGCCAGCACTGACCAGAGCAGGCGCTGGCGCAGCTCGATCAGGTGTTCGATCAGTGGGGCGCGCGAGGATTCGACATCATCGTCGTGGTGCGTCTGTGTCGCCATCGCGGCGGGTTCTCCTGGCGAAGCGCGCGGCCTGCGCGGCGTGTCCCGGTCCGCTGCCCCCGTCTGACTTCAGGGCCATGCGTCGGACCGCGATCTGGAACATTTGGGATAGCGCCGTGCGGCCCGTGCGCCAAGCGCGAAAGCGTCTGAGCCGCCGTCCCCGCCGCAACAGCGATGGGCAGCGGCCGGGGCCGGATTAACGATCGACCGTTTCCACCGCCTGGGCTACACGATCGGCCACCCGTGCTCCGCTGGCGTTGGCGGTCGATGCGGCGCCAGAGGCTTCACCCAACGGCTCCATGGCACCGGGGGGCTGTGACGCAGACGTGCCGGACGCTTCGGCCGCGGCCTTGGCGCGAGCGGCGAGGCCGCCTTTTCGCGGCGCGCCATCCTGCGGTGCGCGATCGTCCTGTGCACCGATCGGGCTCTCCTCAATGGCCCCCGGATCACCGGTTTCCACCATGCTTTCTGCGATCTCCGTCGCCGTGTCCGACGGACCTGTCGAGGCCCCGAAGCCCTTGGGATTGGAGGACGCGGCAGCGGCTGCGAAAGGTGCCGACGCGGGCGACACGCCCATCGCGTCCTTGCTCGGCATGGCCGATTTCACCGTGTCCTCGATGTCCTTCACCGGGTTGTACGACGTCGCCTTGCGCACATCCCGGCTCATTTCATCCAGTTCGCTCTCCTTCAGCGCCTGATCCATCTGCGAGCGGAAGTCGCGTGCCATGCGCTGCATCTGGCCGAAATACTTTCCGATGGTCCGCAGCAACTTGGGCAGTTCGCGCGGGCCCACGACCAGAATGGTGACGACGGCGATGATCAGGAGTTCGGCAGCGCCGATGTCAAACATGTGGAGCCTCTGGCGGCGTGATGATCGTTAGAGCAGCGTCCCCGACATGCCGTTGTGGATCGGCCGAACTTGATGGCCGCCCCGACTCGACAAGGTGGACACAAGCCGCAGCCAGCGCATGCCCGCCGGTGAGGCGCGATGGCGAGCCGGAGCCGGGTAGCACGCACGTGCGCGGCGTGGCCGGGTGAGCCCGGCACGACCCGCGCCGATCGGCGCTTTGGGTCGCAGGTCCACTCAACCGTTCACGGGGTGGCTGACGCCCGGCCGCGCGATTGTGGCGAACGGTCAGCCGACGCGGGTCAGCTCGCCTGCTGCTTTTCCGTGGTCGTCGTCGTTGAGGCTGTCGTGGTCGACGTGTCGTGCTCGAGATTGCGCGTGCCGTCCTGCGCCGTCTGCGACTCGTCTTCCTGGATGCCCTTCTTGAAGCTTTTGATGCCCTTGGCGACGTCACCCATCAGCTCGGAGATCTTGCCCCGGCCAAACAGGATGACCACCAGCAGCACGATCAAAATGATTTGCCACGGACCGATGCTCATAAAAACGTCCTCGTTGTTGGCCGGCACGATTTCTACCCGCTCGGCGCTTTTTCGGCTGACAGTGGTATCCAATGATCCACGCAGGCGCAACCAACTGCAGTGTCACGTGCCGATGTGGCAATGGTATCACGCACGCGGGGAGGAATTTGGACTGGCCCGCGCCGCGTGAACGTTGTGCTCGCGCAAGGCACGCGCCAGCCCAACGGTTGGCCGAAAAGCGCCACGCTTTGCCAACTTTCACAAGGCCCCCTGGGCCGCACCTTTCGTCAGGCCCTCGCGGGCCCTAACTCTTGCCAGGCCATCGCGGGTCTTAACTCTTGCCGGGCCCTCGCGGGCCGGTGTGGCTACTCCGCCGCTTCGGCCGGTGGCCGCAACACGTCCTCGCGTTCTTCCCGAGCAGCGACGTCGTCTGCGCCCAGTTGCGTCGTTTCCGCGCCCCCCAGCGAGACGTCCCCGTGCACGGCGTCAAGAAACACGAGCACAGCGCCTGGGATGAGGCTCACCATCACGTCCCGACCGCGCGGAGGCGCGGCAATGGAACGCAGACGCGCCCGGAGGATGGCATCGATGCCGTCGACCCGCAGATCCACGGCCGCAAAATCCCCCAGGAATTGCACGTTCATCACCCGCCCGGCGCGGGGCTGCGTCAGCTTGCAAGCCACGTCGTTGCCCGCGCATCCCATCGTCTTGCCCGGGCGCACGGTGTCAGCTCCCGGCAGGCCCGAGGACAGCATCGCAAGGGGCACGCCCTGCGGTCCGATGGGCTCAACCCTGACGCCACGGTGGCGAATGCACACGGTGGCGCGCGTGCCCTCCGGCACATCACGTGCGACAATTGGCCCGAACGCCGTTTCGATCTGTCCCGCGCTGACCGTGCCCGGCAGTTCATTCACGTCGGAGAAAAACCGCGCAACGAAGAGATCGTTCGGCTGCTCATACAGGTGCTGCGCGGTGCCAACCTGACAAAGGCGTCCCGCCGCCATGACCGCAATGCGATCGGCGACCAACAGCGCCTCCTCGGGGTCGTGCGTCACCAGAACGCACGTGATGCCTGTTTCGCGCACAATGGCGATCGCCTCGTCGCGGATCCGTTCGCGCAACTGCACGTCGAGCCCGCTGAACGGCTCATCCATCAACAGGACCCGCGGACGCGGTGCGATGGCACGGGCAAGCGCCACACGCTGTTGCTCACCGCCAGACAGGTTGTGCGGGTAATCGTCAAACCGGTTGCGAAGACCGACCCGTTCGAGCGTCGCCAGGGCCACCGCCCGCGCCTCCTCACGGCTCAGCCGCTTCAGGCCAAATGCCACATTCTCCCCGATGCTGAGGTGGGGGAACAGCGCAAAGTCCTGGAACATCAGCCCCACGCCACGCGCTTCCGGCGGCACAAACGCCTGCGGCCCGGCCACTTCTTCGCCATCCAGCAAGACGCGACCGCCCGTCGGCCGCTCCACGCCGGCCGCAATGCGCAGGAGGGTGGATTTGCCGCATCCAGACGGACCCAGCAGCGCCATCACTTCGCCGGGCGCAATGTCGAGCGACACATGGGCGAGTGCCAATCGCTCCCCGAACCGGCGCTCCACACCATCGATGGTCAGGGAGGCCGGGATGGTCGCACCTGCGCGCCCCGTGCCCGTTGAAAGCGGTGTCGTGCCGCCCTGGCGCGGGCGCCAGCGGGTGAGCGGAAGGGCAGTGCTGGTGAGCCAGTTGAACATGTATCGGATCAATTGCGTGGATGGAGTGGCCGGGCAGGGTTGCCACAAGATGTGGCCGGACGCGGGCGACGGTGCAAGCGGTTGATCCAAGGCCCGCGTGCCGCACTCACGCGCCAGGCCCATCGTCTGCCGCATTCGCTCAATCGGGCGCGCCGGGCTTCGCGGACGCTGCATCCCCCACGGCGACATCGTCGTCGTCTTCCAACGGCTCCTCGATGCCAAGCAGCCCATCTGCTGGCGCATCCTCGTCATCTTCGGGGAGATCGGCGTCCAATGCCGCATCGCTCAACCCCGCCAGCCCCAGCTCCAATTCGGGCTGAAATCCGGCCGGCACCGCAGCGCTCAACAGCCCGCTCGACTTCAGGTCGGCCATGCCCGGAAGCTCCGCCAGGCTCTCAAGCCCGAAGTGCTGCAGGAAATCGTTCGTCACGCCATACGTCATCGGTCGGCCTGGCGCGCGCCGGCGCGCCTTGAACCCAATCCAGCCAATTTCCATCAGTTGGTCCAGCGTACCCTTGGAGGTCGCCACCCCGCGAATGTCCTCAATTTCGGCGCGCGTCACGGGTTGATGGTAGGCGATGATGGCCAACGTCTCGAGCGCAGCCCGTGACAACCGCCGCGCCACTGTGCGGTGAGGGCTCAGCAGCCCCGCCAGATCGGGTGCGGAGATAAAGCCCCATCGGTCACCGCGCCGCACAAGATGAACACCGCGATTGGCGTAGGCGCGCTGCAATTCGCGCAACAGGGCCACGACCGGTGAAGGGCCGGGGCGCGCCCGGCCATCGTTTGCTGGGCTTGCGGTTGGCAGACCGACGGCGCGCGCCAGCTCCGCCTCGCGCAGGGGCGTTCCGGCCAGGAACAGGTGGGCTTCCAGCGCCCGCAGGGTCTGGATGTCGATGTCCGGTGCCTGGGCACTGGCGAGGGTCACGACATTGTCGGTGCCATGGGAACCGGCGGTGTCGCGTGTCGAGGGAGGCATGATTTGTTCTCCCCGTGCACTGGCGGCTGGCGGATCATCACGGTCCGGCATCGTCGGCCTCCCTTGCCGTGCCATCAACTGGACCCGGCTCTCGCAATGCACCGTCGGCGGTCTGACCGTCGCGCTGTTCGGACGCCTTGAGGTCCGGCGCGCCACCGATCGGGCGCACCATCAGCGGCGCGAACGTGGCTGACTGGGCGATCTCCACGCGCCCCTCTTTGGCGAGTTCCAGCGTGGCGCCGAAACTGCTCGCCAAGAGGGAACTGACGGCGCGACCCGATTGCGGATCGCTGGCCCCGCCCGCATCAGCGCTCAGTGTGCCCTCCTTTGGGTCAGCGCTGAGCGCAGAGGCCGGGCTTTGCGCGCCTTCTGCCGAGCGCGGCCCCTGGCCCAGACGCAAGCGCTGCTCAGGCGTCAGTCCGGCGATGAATTGCTGCACCGCGCCGGCCAGATCAAACCAACCTAAGGCGCTGCCCATCAGCCGCTCAAGCCGCTGGCGTGCCTCGCCGATGGTCCAGACCACACGCGTTGGTGGCGCCACATGGGCTGGGCGTGCACGGCGGTTCACGATGCCCGCATAGGCGCGCACCAGGTCGTTCACATCCGCACGCCACACAATCTCCGGCGGCTGCTCATCGCGGTCGTTGAACTCAGCAAAGGGCAGTTCTCCCGCACCGCCCGGCCGGGCGAATACGTCCCGCCCGAGCAGCGGTCTGCGGAACAGGGCCGTCGCGGCATTGCGCATGGCCTCCAACCGCTTGAGCCGAAACGCCAGCCGCGCTGCCAACTCGGGCGCACTGAGCGGCGTGTCGACCTCTTCGGCCGGTTTCGGCAACAGGAGCTTGGACTTGAGGAACGTCAACCAGGCGGCCATTACCAGATAGTCGGCGGCGCGATCCAGATCGAGGTCAGCCGCCTGTGCCACGAACAGCAGGTACTGTTCGGCAAGTTCCCCCATTGAAAGCTCTGTCAGATCAAGCCGGTGGGTGCGCGCCAGTGCGAGGAGAAGGTCGAGCGGCCCTTCAAAGCCGCCGAGATCGACCACCAGCGTGTCGCCAGGATCGTCACTGAACGTCTCTGTGCCCACCGCGTCCGCCGCGTCTGCGATCCCATCTTGCATCGCCGCTCCGCGCGCTCCCGCCTCGTTTGATGCCCAGAGGCTGCCCGGTGGCTGCCCCGTAGCCGGTCAGTGGCTGCCCCGTAGACGCCCAGTGGGCGTCCAGTGGGCGTCCGTGTGATCGCGCATCAATTGGCGTCAGCCGCCGCTCGCAGTCCTGATTGTTCCGGCGTTTACTCGCGCGCCTGATGCCGGGGAAAACAAATGTCTGAACCGGAAGGCGAGCCGCGGGCCCTGCGCTCGGCTGACGCGCCACCGGACGAGATTCGATGTGGCATGTGTTGCCCGCATTCGGTCGCCGGCCCGCTTCGGTCTGCCGCGCGCGCGCCAGACTGACTATCTACGCAGCCACCGGCGTCATCTCGCGCAGGATCGCACGCGCCACATCGGCATCGAATTCATCGCAGTCTTTCGTGATCGCGAGCGCACGTTCGACCCTGTCTCTGGCCTTGCCGTCCAGCACCGGGCATGCCGCAGCGACCTCCTCCATCTCCTCCAAGCGCCCATTGCAGTGGAGAACAAGGTCATTGCCGGCCTCGATGATCCGCACGGTTCGTTCTTCTATCGTGCCGCTGAGGGCACCCATCGAGACGTCGTCGGAGATCAAAAGACCATCAAAGCCGAGGTGATGGCGGACCACCTCCTGAATGATCGGCGCTGAAATGGAGGCGGCGTTCTTGGGATCAAGCTCAGTGTAGAGGACATGGGCCGTCATGGCGGCCGGCAAATCGGCGAGTTGCTCAAATGGCGGAAAGTCCGTCTGGACGAGGGCCTCGAGCGCGGCATCCACGGTTGGCAGGGCGACATGGCTGTCGGCCGGCGCGCGACCATGGCCCGGCACGTGTTTCATCACCGGAACGACCCCGCCGGCGATCTGAGCGCTGGCCATTTCCCGACCAAGAGCCGCAACGCTCGCCGGATCGCTTCCATAGGAGCGGTCGCCGATCACATCGTGCGCACCCGGCTGGACCACGTCGAGCACCGGCACGCAGTTCATATTGATCCCGCAAGCGACGAGATCAGCCGCCATGAGCCGGGCGACATGGTGCTGGGCCGCAAGCCCGTGGGCGGCGTGGTTCTCATACAGTCTGCCAAACGCGCGTGCTGGCGGATAGGATGGCCAAAGCGGCGGCCCCATGCGTTGGACCCGGCCACCCTCCTGGTCGATCGCGATGAACACATCATCGTGGCCGACAGCTTCCTTGAAAGCATCGACCAGCGCCCGAACCTGGTCCGGGCCGTCGCAATTGCGCTGAAAGAGGATCAGGCCGGCGGGCTGCTGGTAATGAAAAAAGCTGCGTTCAATCGCAGTCAGCTCGGTGCCGGCACAACCGCTGATGAACGCCTTGGGCATGCTTTGGTCTCCGCTCGTGCGATTGGCAGCGCGTGCCGAGCCGCTTTACGACGAGGCGGCGGTGCGCACCAGACAGCTCGACAATCCAGCCGCCTTGAGCGATTCGCACAAGTCGTTCGCTTGCCGTCGCGACGTGGCTGGAGCAATCCGCACGCGGTACCACAGCCCTTTTTCCGCGCCCAGGTTGATCTCCTGAATGTCCGGCCCGCGCCCCTGCAAAAGCTCGCCGAAGCGCTGCCGGATGCTTTCGAAAGAACGAAGTGCCGATTCACGGGAGCGGCGGGACGACACCTGTACCACATAATTTCCCGGCTCAAACGCCGCAGAATTCGCCGTGCGTGTCGTGGCGGATGCCGCATTGGTCGGCTGCGCCCCTGTCGCCGCCGGCGCCTCTGCCGTGGTCTCCCACGAAAACGCTTGAGCGGTTACGTCTCTGCGGGGTTGGGCTGCCCCGCCGGTCGCCGCCGATTGGCGCGTGTTGACAGATTGGCCAGCATTACCCGCTGATTGGCGCGCGTTGCCCGTTGTGTCGCCGAGCGCAATGGCCTGCGCTGCGATATCGAGCGCCGAGCCACCACCACTGGTCCGCGCCTCATTGCGGGCCCGTGCGGCCGCCTGGCGTGCTGCCGTTTCTGCCGTGGCACGCGTTCCCGCAGCCAAACGATCGTTGCTGTTGGCCTTTGCATCGCCACCCGTTGGCCCGCCTGCGCGGGCGGTGTTGGATGCACGCGCCGCTTGGTTGTTGAACGCCTCACCAACCGAAACGCCACCGGTGTCGAACGCGATGCCCGGCATCGCAATGATCTCGCGCGGCCGTTGCGCCGTGCTTCCAGCCGTCGCTGTCTGCCCGACCGATGCAACGCGCTGAGGCTCACGGCGGGGAAAGCGCAACTCACCGTTCGGTCCAACGACCGCCGTCTGGACCTTCTTCGGCCCGGGGACCCTGGCGGCGTCGGCGCGCGCGTTGTCGTTGAGAATGGCGCGGTTCTGGTTTGGAAACTGCCGGCCACCGGGATCGGACGGCTGCACCTTCACCGGGCGCGGATCGGCCTTGACAAGCGGCGTCGAACTAGACGTGGACACCGAACCGCTTTCACCGCCGCTGAATGCATAAGCACCGATACCGACGACAACGACGGCCGCGGCCGCACCGCCGAGCATCACGAACCGAGACGGGCCGCGCGCGCCTTCTGCGGCGACGATGCCCGTTGAACCGTGCCCGGCCTCGCCCGTGACCTCCTGATCGTAATCGGGCTCATATGCGCCGCGCTCATCAACGCCATTAAACCCTGACCAGGCGATATCCTCTTTGGCACGCTCGCTTTGGGCTGACGCACCCAGTCCAGGTCCCCCCATGCCGCCAGGATCAGCTTGCGCCACATCCTGGAAGGACGGCGGCGGCGGTGGCGCATCGCCAAGACCTGAAGTGAACAGCGGCGCATCACTTCTTGCCGCATCGCCCTGATCCAGTGCCGCTGATCCCGCACCGCCAAGTTGGCCGAACCTTTCAAAGTCGCTCATATCACCTGCGCGCGGATCCAGGTCCGATCCATGTCCAGGCATCGCATCGCCAGGGTCCTGGCCGTAGGGGCCGAACGCGCTTGTGCTGCGGTTTGAATGGCCGAGGGGGGCGGAGGGTGCCTCAGGCGAAGCCGGCGGAGGCGGCACATCATTGAGTGCCGAAGCGCCGGTGCCGATCGGCCCATCGTCAAGGGACGACGCCAGAGAAGCGGACCGATCTTCCCCGCTGGCCAGAGAAGAAAACGGATCGGTGTTTTGCTCTCCAGTCGCCTGTGTCGGCGGTGGGGGCATATCCCCGAAGCTGTCATGCGCGACCGCAGAGGCCTGAGTGACCGCAGGCTCAGGCGGCTGAACCAACGCGTCAACCTCGCGCGTGGCGGCCTCTTGTCCGGTGGCCTGTTGGGCGTTGGGCTGCTGGGCGCTGGGCTGTTGTCCGGCAGCCGCCTGAGCGCCGGGCTCCTGCCACGCGGCCACCTGAGCAGCGGCCTCCTGCCACGAAGCCCCCTGGGCTGCGGGCTCCTGTTTCACGGCCGCCTGATCTGCGGCATCGTGTGCGGCGGGGCCGATGATGTGATGGCGCGGCGCCGCGCCCAGCGCACCGCCTTTTCCGCTTGCGCCTTGCAGTGCGGCCAGGGGATCGAGCTGGTGTTCCATGGAGACAATCCTTGCAGATCCGGCGCTCACAAGCGGCGCGCTAATGACCGCGGGCCGAGCAGAGCAATGTCGAAATCACGCAAAACGCTGTGCAACACCCACGCGGCCGATGGGCCCACGCGTCATCGCATTTCGTCAGGCGCCCCCACTCCCAGCACGCCAAGGCCAGACGCAATCACACCGGCAACAGCGCGCACGAGCGCCAACCTGGAGACCGTCAGGTCTTCGGCGTCTTCGCGGATAAATCTCAATTGAGGCAAGTCTTTGCCTCTGTTCCATTGGCCGTGGAACTCGCCCGCGAGGTCATAGAGGAAGAACGCAATACGGTGCGGCTCATGCGCCTGGGCCGCAGCCTCAATCAGTTTCGGGTACTGCGCAATGCGCCGCAGGATCGCGAGTTCGCCCTCATCCATCAACAGGCTGACGTCTGCGGCGCCGAGTTGAGCATCGTCGAAGCCGTTTGCCGGCATCTGCTCGCGTGCATTGCGCAGAATCGAGTGCGCCCGCGCATGTGCATACTGGACGTAAAAGACGGGGTTATCCTGTGATTTCTCTGTGACCTTGGCAAAGTCGAAATCGAGCGGGGCATCGTTGCGCCGGTAAAGCATCATGAAGCGCACGGCGTCGCTGCCCACTTCCTCCACGATCTCGCGCAGCGTGACGAAGTTGCCCGCGCGTTTGGACATCTTCACCGGCTGGCCGTCCCGCAGCAGGTTCACGAGTTGGCAGATCTTCACATCAAGCTCGACCGTGCCGCTGGACACTGCCTTCACCACGGCCTTCAGGCGCTTCACGTAGCCCGCATGGTCTGCGCCGAGCACGTCGATCAGGTCCGTGAAGCCACGGTCCACCTTGTCCTTGTGGTACGCGATGTCGGAGGCAAAATAGGTGTAGCTCTGATCGCTCTTGACGAGCGCGCGGTCCACGTCATCGCCGAAGTCCGTGGCGCGGAACAAAAGCTGTTCCCGGTCCTCCCAGTCATCGGCCGCCTCGCCCTTGGGTTTGGGCAATCGCCCCTCGTAGATCACCCCGTCCTGCGCCAGCTTGGCGACCGTCTCGGCCACCGTATCGCGCGTATTGGTGACGAGCGAACGCTCGGAAAAGAACTTGTCCTGGCGGATGTTGAGCAGGACGAGATCCTTCTTGATCAGGCTCAGCATCTGCTTGAGCGCGAAATTGCGCACGATCGGCAACCAAACACGCTCGGGCAGGCCGGCCAGCGCGGCCCCATGGGTCTTGGCCAGTTTTTCGCCCACGCCGATAAGATAATCTCCCGGATATAGCCCGGCCGGGATGCCGCCAATGTTCTCGCCAAGCGCCTCGCGGTAGCGCAGGAATGCGGATCGCGCGAGAACGTCCACCTGCGCGCCGGCGTCGTTGACGTAATACTCCCGCGTCACCTCATGGCCGGAAAAATCAAGCAGTGCCGCCAGAGCGTCGCCGAACACGGCGCCACGGCAGTGGCCCACATGGAGCGGCCCAGTCGGGTTTGCGGAGACATATTCAACGTTGACCCGGCGGCCCGCACCGATGTCGCAGCGCCCGAAGTTGGCCCCTGCCGCGATCACGACGGGCACGATCTGCGCCCAGAAGGCCTGCTGCACTTTGATGTTGATGAAGCCGGGGCCAGCGACATCCACGTCGGTGACCCCCTCGACCCTGGAGAGCGCCTGCGCCAGTGGCTCGGCCAAGTCACGCGGTTTCATGCCCGCAGGCTTGGCCAGCACCATAGCGGCATTCGTCGACAAATCGCCATGGCTCGGGTCGCGCGGGCTCTCCACCACGACGGCAGCCAGCGCGCGCTCCGGCAGCGCTGCGGGCAGGACGTCGCGGTCCTGCAGCCCGGTGATCGCGTCGAGGACGTGGGCCCTGAAGGTCTCGAATAGGTTCATGGTACCGCTGGTCAGTGCTGTGGCAGGGGAGGGCTGAGGCTGGGGTTGGGGCTGAGGGTGGCGAGCCGGCGAGCGCAGCGTACGGTCGCGCCGGCGCAGTCTCGGGCGCCCTGGGGCGTCCTGGGGCGAGCGCGTACATGGGTGAGGCGTTAGCGTGCGACGCTGGCGGAGGCCACCCCCGGGTGAGCGGCGCGGCAAAACTGTGGTCGGCTGGGTTTGCCCCGGAAGCGCCGGACCGCGCGCGACGTGCCGAAAGCGGTCATTGGCGGCGGGAGCAACGCCGGGCGCTCTCCGGGCGGCCGCGCTTAGAACAGGTCCGGCGTGCGATCGAACCAGCGCCTGTGCTCCAGGATCGCATAACGATCCGTCATCCCAGCCACGTAATCTCCTACGATCCGCCCGCGCTCCACGGCATCGGCTGGCGCCATGCGCGCCTGCCACTCCTCCGGCATCCGGCCCGGGTGGGCCAGGTATCCTGCAAACAGGTCCGCAACCAGGCCTTCCGCATCGCCCATGATCCGCGCGATCCGTCCCTCGCGGTAGACATTGTCGAACAGGAACGCCCGCAATTCCTGCAGGCCCGCGCGCATTTCGGCCGTGAACCCTGCAATCCAGGTGTCTGCAAGCCGCACATCGTCGGCGCTAGCGAGGCCTGTGCGGTGCACCTCACCACGCACATGCGCGATCACGTCCATCACCATCGCCGTGATCAGCCGGCGGTTGATTTCATAGATGAGCCGTGGCGCCGGCACATCAGGGTGAGCTGCGCGCACATCGCGCAGGAAGGCGCCGGTGAGTTGCAGATCCTCAAGCATCGCCATGGAGATCATGTCGGCGCGCAGTGCATCGTCGAGGTCATGGTTCAGCCACGCGATGTCATCAGCAACAGCAGCGATCTGGGCTTCAAGCGACGGTTGTGTGCCCAATTCCAGGCGCACATGCGCATCCACCTCAGCGATGGCCCACGGCACGGGCCAATGCTTCGTCCCTGGCCGGTAAGCCCCGTTGTGCTTGGCGATCCCCTCCAGCGTCTCCCAAGCCAGGTTCAGGCCATCGAACGCCGCATAGCGCTGCTCCAACACCGTCACCACCCGCAGCGACTGGGCGTTGTGATCAAAGCCGCCGCAATCAACCATGGCCGCATCGAGCGCACGCTCGCCGGCGTGGCCGAATGGCGGGTGCCCAAGATCGTGTGCCAGCGCAACAGCCTCCGCCAGATCCTCATCGAGCAGCAGAGCGCGGGCGATGGCGCGGGCGATCTGCGCCACTTCCAGCGTGTGCGTGAGGCGTGAGCGGTAATGGTCCCCCTCGTGGAAGACAAAGACCTGTGTCTTGTGGTTCAGACGCCGGAATGCCGATGAATGGATGATGCGGTCACGGTCGCGTTGGAACGCGCGGCGCGTCAGGCAACCCTCTTCCTGGAGCAATCGACCTCGGCTGGTGTCCGGGCTTTCCGCATAAGGAGCACGCTCGCCCGGTCGGTGTTTGTCCGGCCCCTCAGGTACCGGGTCGGGCCGCGACAGAGCCGTTGTGTCGGTCGCGTCACGGCAGGCGCTGCCTTCGGCGTCAGCAATCCCATCCGCGCGGTCGTTGCTCAGCGTCGCTGCGGCGTTTGACATTGGTCGCGCTTCCCTTACCTCGAAGAACAGCACCCACTTGTGCGGCCCCACCAGCTTCCAACGCGCCTTCGCGCTGCTGGCCGGAGCCCCACACCGGAACGCCTGGAGCCCCCGGAGACCCCGCATGGATACAAACGCCACGACAACGAACGAGGCGCACGCACCGGCGTCGAGCCAGACTGGCACCATCACCGTGACCGATGCCGCAGCCCGGCGCATTGAACAGATCGTTGCCAGCGAGCCCGAAGGCACCATGCTTCGCGTGAGTGTCGAGGGCGGTGGCTGCTCCGGTTTCCAATATGCGTTTAAGCTGGTTCGCGAACACGAAGATGACGATCTCGTGCTCGTCAACGGCGACGCGCGGGTTCTGATCGATCCGGTGTCCCAGCTTTATATGGCCGACTCGCAGATCGATTTTGTTGACGATCTCATCGGCGCGGCGTTCAAGATCAATAATCCCAATGCGGTCGCCTCTTGTGGATGCGGCACCAGCTTCTCGCTTTAGGTCACGCGCCCCGTGAACATCGCCACCTGGAACATCAACGGCGTCAAAGCGCGCCTGGAGACCGCCCTGTCGTGGCTGCGCGAGGCAGAGCCGGACATCTGTTGCCTTCAGGAAATCAAATCACAGGACGCAGCCTTCCCACGCGAGGCGTTTGAGGATCTCGGTTATCATGTCGAGACCCACGGCCAGAAAAGCTTCAACGGCGTTGCGATCCTGTCAAAACGCAGCCCCGAGGAGGTGGCGCGCGGTCTGCCAACGGGCGATGACGCCGAAGGCGCAGACGACGAACAGGCACGTTACATCGAGGGCGTATATCCGATCGAGACCGGAATCATCCGCGTAGCGTCGATTTATCTTCCCAACGGCAACCCGATTGGCACGGAGAAATTTACCTACAAACGTGCCTGGATGCGCCGTCTCCATCTCCATGCCCAAAACCTGCTTGCCGACGAGGTGCCAACAGTGCTCGCCGGAGATTACAACGTGATGCCGGACGACCAGGACGTGCACGAGCCGGACAAATGGCGCGACGACGCGTTGTTCCAGCCCGAGATCCGCGCCGCCTTTCGCGCCCTGACGCACCTTGGTTATGCTGATGCTGTGCGCGCCTGTCACCCGACGGGGCCGGATTTCACTTTCTGGGATTATCAGGCGGGTGCCTGGCAGAAGAACAACGGCATCCGCATCGACCACGCACTTTTATCTCCCGAAGCGCTCGATCGGTTGAGGGCCGCGCGCATCGACCGGCATACGCGCGGGTGGGAGAAGCCGTCGGACCATGTCCCGGTGGTCATCACGCTCGATCTGGACTGAATGTCGGGGCGCGAATGAACCATCAGCCGCCGGCGGGGGCAGCGGAAAACGCGAGGACACCCATGCCAGGCCACGGAGGCCATCGCGGCCATCGCAGTGCGTTGCCGGACATTGTCTCCCTTGTGCTCGATAATGGCTTGCGCGGCCTTGATCTCGACACGCAACTGGCCGCCTTCTGCGACGGTCTCGTCAGCCTCGGCCTGCCCCTGGCACGCGTGCAATTGGGCATGGGCACCATCCATCCGGAATACGGCGCGCGCACGTTCGTCTGGCGGCCCGGCGAGGCCGTTCAAACCCTGCCACGCTCCTGGGCCATGCTGTCCGGTGACGCCTATCGCAATAGCCCCGTGAACCTCATGCGCGGGCGCGGGCTGCGGCGTTGGCGCCAAAGGCTCGACGAGGGCACCGCACCACCGTTCGCGTTGCTGCATGAGTTGGCCGAAGAGGGATGCACGGAGTACGCCGCAGAGATCTTGCCTTTCGACCCGGAAGCGTTTGACAAGCGCGCCGCCGCGACAGCGGCCAAAAGCGCTGACCCGCTGGAGCCGCCACCCGTCACGCCCGGCACGGAACACCGCGAACCGGGCATTTTTTTCTCCTGCGCCACGAAAGCGCCGGGCGGCTTCGAGGACACTCATCTTGAGCAGATCAGCACTGTGTTGCCGACGCTCGCCCTCGCCACCAAGTCGCGCCTCACCTACGACGTCGCCGAGACCGTGGTGGAGACCTATCTGGGTCGCGATGCCGGTGTGCGCGTGCTGAACGGGTCCATCGTCAGGGGGTCTGCGCAGCGCCTGCGGGCCGCCATATGGTTCTCCGACCTGCGCGGCTTCACGCGCCTTGCCGATGCCCACGATGAGACCGTGCTGGTGGGAACGCTCAACGCGTACTTCGACGTGATGGTGGGCGCGATCCATTCAACAGGCGGGCAGGTGCTCAAATTCATGGGGGACGGACTGCTCGCAACGTTCGACAGTGCAACCGGCGGCGATGCAGAGGCTTGCGCCCGTGCGGTCGCGGCCTGCCGCGCCATGCAGGGGGCGTTGCCGCCGCTGGATGCGGCGCGGCGCGAGGCTGGAAAGCCGGTGATGGACCATGGGCTCGCGCTCCATCTGGGCGATGTCCTCTATGGCAACATCGGCGCGCGCGACCGGCTCGATTTCACGGTCATCGGACCTGCGGTGAACGAGGCCGCCCGCATGGAGGCGTTGTGCAAGCCGCTTGGTGAACGCGTGCTCGTGTCGGAGGCGTTTCATCAGGCCCTGGGCGACGCACGCCTCCCGGCGGAC
>CAZGNQ010000028.1:16935-21377 GCA_964527285.1 uncultured Hyphomicrobiales bacterium
GGGTCAGGCCGCGTGCGTGCGCACCTTCTGGGGATCATAAATCGGCATCGCGACAACTTCGGCCGTTGTATCCACGTCACCTCCGGTCACCGACAGTCTGGTGCCAACGCGCGAAGCATCCGGTGCCACATGCGCCAGCGCCAGCGATTTGGCGAGGCGGTGCGAATAGCAGGGGCTGTTGACCACACCGACATCGCGCCCATCAAGAGACACGGTCTCCCCGCCCGCCACCATGTCGTCGTGGTCGATGACGAGGCAGACGTTTCGTATTTTCTCGCGACCTTCAGCGGCAAGCACCGCCTCGCGCCCCCGGAAGTCAGCCTTGCCGCGGTTGATCGTAAACCCGAGCCCGACCTCCCAGGGCGTGTGCTCTGCCGTCATGTCATAGCCATAGAACAGCAACCCGGCCTCGATCCGCACCTTGTCCAGTGCCGTGAAAGAGCATGGCATCACGCCAGCCTCGGCAAGTGCATCCCAAATCGGCCCGACAACCGCGGCGTCGGCAAAAATTTCATAGCCACGCTCGCCGGAATAGCCTGTGCGCGAGATCCGGCAGGGATGCCCAAAGAGGTGCGCTCGGGCATGATGGAAATAGGCAAGGCCCGCGAGTTCGATATCGACGTTGGCGCTCAACAGCGCAAGCGCGCCGGGACCCTGCACCGAAATGTCGTGAAGTTGGTCGGTGAATTCGATGGAAGCGTTTTTTCCTTCAGCAGAAGCCTGGAGCAGCGCCATCGTGTCCCCAGATCCGTGCACGATCATCCATTCATCACCGCCGTTGTGCGAGACGATTGCATCATCGGCCATCGTGCCCTGGTCGCTCAAAACACAAACGTAGGCTGCCTTGCCCGGTGGGATGCGTGACAGGTCACGCGTGGTCAGATGGTCCAGCACCGCGCCCGCATCCGGCCCGCGCACGAACACCTTCTTGAGCGGCGACATGTCGAACATGCCGACATGTTCGCGAACAGCGTCGTGCTCTTTGTTTGGATCAGTGGAGTAAGTCCAGGCCGTGCCCATGCCATTCCAGTCCTCTAGGCCGGAGCCGAGGGCGGTGTGGCGCGATGCGAGCGCTGACGTGCGGCTGAGTGGTTCGGTCATTTTTCTCTCACCGTCTCAGTTGGGGGAGGATGCGGGCAGGGCGGAGGATGCGGAAGGAGGCAAACGGCACACCAGAAGGGGGAAACGTCAGTACCAGGCATCGTCCATCGATGCCTTTCGCTGGGTTACGAAATCCGACAATTCATCGGCCGTGTGCTGATCGATTGGCGGTGGCGCGTAGGCGGCGAGCATCGCCTTCCACTGCGCGTTCGCCCGTGCGGCGGAGGACAGGCTGCCATTGTCGCGCCACGTCTCGTACGCGCCGGCATCCGGCAGCAAAGATTCATAGTTTGCGTGGGCATAGTGGCGCAGCGTGTGACCCGTGGAGAGAAAATTCTCGCCGGGCTGTACCTCGCTATAGGCATCGCGGGCGAACGCTTCATCGTCCACGGCCGCGCCGCTCAGCAGGCGTAAAAACGCACCGCAGTTATCAAGATCGAGAACGAATTTTTCATATGACATCGTGAGGCCGCCTTCGAGCCAGCCGCAGGCGTGCCAGACCTGGTTGGCACCCGACAGGACCGTCGCCCACATGGCGTTCGCGCTGTCCTGCATGGCCGCGCCGTCCGGCGCGTTCGACGCTGTGATCTGACCGCCGCCCGAACGCACCGGCACTCTGAGCCGACGGCCCAACTGGGAGAGCATCATTGTCACCAGATTGGCTTCGGGCGTGCCGAACGTCAGCGAGCCTGTGCGCAGGTTCATGGTGGAGTGAAAACTGCCGAACACGACAGGGCAGCCCGGCCGTACCAGTTGGGTCAGAGCGATGCCCACCATGGCTTCGGCAAGCGTCTGCGCAGCGATTGCGGCCGGGGTCACGGGCCCCATCGCGCCGCCAAAAATCGCCGGTGAAACGCACACGCACTGCCCGGCTTCGGCGTAGGTGCGCAGAACCCGCGACATGGTTTCGTCGAACACCAGAGGCGAGTTCACATTGATGTTCGCCTGCATCACGGCGTTGCGGGAGACATAGTCATCGCCAAACACAATCCGCGCCATCGCGAGCGAATCTGCCGCGCGCTCCGGTGCTGTCACGCTTCCCATGAACGGCTTGGTGGAAAGCCGCAAATGAGCATGAACCATATCCAGATGGCGCTTGTTCACCGGCACGTCGACCGGCTCGCAGACCGTGCCGCCTGAATGGTGGAGCCACGGCGATTGGTAGGTCAGACGGACGAAATTCTCAAAGTCGGCGAGCGTTGCATAGCGCCGCCCCTGGTCGAGATCGCTGACGAACGGGGACCCATAGCCCGGCATCAGAACCAGGTGATCGCCTCCCAACACCACCGTCGACAACGGGTCGCGCCCGTGCAGCTCAAACCGGTCGGGAGCCGTGGCACAAAGCTGGCGTGCGTGCCCGGGCTCGAAGCGGACCCGCGTCCCATCAACGCGTGCCCCGGCCGCATCGAACAACGCGAGCGCTTCCTCATCGCCGCGAAACTCCAATCCAACCCGCTCCAGGATCCAATCGGCTTGGCTTTCGATCCGTGCAAGGCTGTGCGCATCGAGGAGATCAAAAACGGGAATGCGCCGCTCAAAGCGGGCGCACCGTTCGGGTGGGGCATTGAGTCTCGCAGTGGCGCGGCGACGCGGTGCGCGGCGTTGACGACACGGTTTTGCAGGTTGGTTCTCGACGAGCAGAGCGTTCAAAGCGTGTACACCCCAATGGACGGATAAGTCCTACGCCGTGAGTATCAGGCCTTTCCTGCCTTAGAAAAAGTGAAATCGCTTGAGCGCTACGTCTAATGATTTTATACGCTCCACATGCGCTTTCGACATTATGATGAACTCCGCGTCTTCACGATCGTCGCCCGCCATGGGAGCTTTTCGGCGGCGGCGGAGGAGCTTCTGCTCACCAAAGGGGCAGTCAGCCATCAGATGCGGATGCTGGAGCAGGAGCTGGGATTTGCGCTTTTTCTCCGCCGGCCGCGGGGCATTGCCCTCACCACCAGGGGACAGGAGCTGCTTGGCGCAACACAGGCCGCGTTTGAGGAGGTCGAGCAGCGGATCGCCGCACTGCGCAACGCCGATGCGCGATTGTTGACCATCGGGGTGACGACCTACTTTGCGTCGCGCTGGCTTTCGCCACGCCTCATGGACTTCATGCAGAAAAACCCCGAGGTGCGCCTGCGCATCCAGCCCATGATCTCGCAGCGCGATCTTCAGCGTGAGGGGATCGACTTGGCCATTCGCTGGGGATCAGGCGACTGGCGCGATGCGGCGACCGAGCTTTTGTTCGCCTGTCCGGCCTGGCCGTGCGGCAATGCGCAAGCCATGGCGCTTGTGGAGGAGTGCGGCGTTGAGCAGGCGTTCGCGCAGATGACGCACATTCGCGACTGCGATGAGAGCGTGGCGTGGACGCAGTGGTACGGCGCGGCCGGACTTCGCTTTCGCGCCCGCTCAGACACGCACATCATTCCCGACCCGAATGTACGCGTCCAGGCGGTCGTTGACGGGCAGGGCATTGCGCTGAACGATGCCCTGATCGAGCCCGAGGTGAGCGCCGGACGTTTGTTCCGCCTGAGCGACGCTGCCCTCGACGACTACGGATACTTTCTTGCCTACGCGCCTGGCGCGCTCAACAATCCCGACGCCGACGCATTTGCCCAATGGCTGAAACAGGTCGGCCAGCAATTGCCGACTTCACCCGCATTTCTTTAGCCCGCGCGCCCGACCAGCGCTCAGGGCCTAAGGCGATGACAGGCGAACCTGAAACGGGCAGCCCAAAACGGATGCGCCACACAAGACCGATCGCCGGGCTCTTCAGATGAGGCACAGCTCCGCCAGTTCGCGGCGCATGGCGGGTGGTGGCAGGTCGCCATCTTCCCCCGCACTCAGCCCACGCCCCAGATCCGCCGGGGCATCCTCTGGCTTCAGGTAGCGCCAGCCCTGGAACGGGCGGCGCGCGGCGGCTTTCGTCGGTACCAGTTCTGGCGCCAGCACGATGTCGCAGCGCCGGATGCCATCGTCGCCCTCCACCTCCACGATATCGATGATGGTCTGGCGCACCTGAATCACGCGCTTGATCACCCAGTAGAGCGATCCCCCGGCCAGCAACTCATCGCGCCGCTTCGGGATCATCCGGGTCGTATGCCAGACGCGTGGCGTGCCTGTTGCCGCCCTGGAGCGCGCCTGCAGCGTGGCCTGCCACTGAACGAGATCCTCCACGCTCTCCGAGCCGACGGACAGTTTGACGAGATGGAGTGGCATGGGCGGCGGGCACTTTCAGTGATCGATGGGCGACTGGTGGGCGATTGCTCGCCTGGGCGCTGCGGCATCGGCGCTGCGGCATCGGCGCGGCCGGCGTCGTATCAAGCGTCGCATCACCTGTGCTCTTGATT